>JABJMI010000395.1 GCA_018659505.1 Planctomicrobium sp. | reverse complement strand
TGGGTGACGAAGGACGCGTCCCACCTCCGCTGAATGGAGTTGGTGACAAGCTGAAAGAAAATTGGCTGAAAGAAATTCTCGACAAAGGTGCAAATGATCGTCCTTATATGCTGACTCGGATGCCGCAGTTCGGAAAGAATAATATCGGTCATCTCGCAGGACATTTCATTCAAGAAGATCTCATCGAAGAGGCAGAGCTAGCAAGCTTCGATGAACCGCTACACCGTATCCAGGCGACCGGTCGAGAACTCGTGGGTGATCAAGCCTTGGCATGCATTAAGTGTCACACTTTTGGTCCTCATAAAGCTACTGGAATTCAGGCTATTTCTCTAACCGAAATGAAGAAGAGAGTTCGAGAAGATTGGTTCTTGCGATATCTCTTCGAGCCAGCGAAGTACCGTCCGGGAACACGTATGCCAACAGGCTTTCCTAACGGTCAGGCTTCAATTCGTACTATCTACGAAGGTGATCCGAGTCAACAGATTTCAGCGGTTTGGTCGTACTTACAAGATGGTGATAAGGCCGGAATTCCAGATGGTCTGATCGCGAAAATGATCGAATTGAAACCTGAAGGTGAGCCAATCATCTATCGTAATTTCCTGGAAGGTGTTGGACCTCGTGGAATAGCAGTCGGATATCCAGAAGCAGCACATCTCGCTTGGGATGCCAATGAGCTTTGTCTGAAACTGATCTGGCATAATCGCTTCATCGACGCATCAAAGCATTGGGTCGGTCGTGGTCAAGGTAATCAGGTTCCATTGGGGGATCACTTGCTGAGGCTTGATGAATCAATTCCAGTAGCTTCATTATCATCTGAAGAAGCCGCTTGGCCGACGGAATCTGTTCGAGATCGAGATGGTTTCCAATTCAAGGGTTACAATTTGAATTCGAAAGGACAGCCGACATTTGTTTATCAAACTTCGTTTGCCACGATCTCCGACTTTCCAAAGCCTGTCCCCGGTGATGGAAGTGACGCCAGTTTTGAAAGAACAATCACGGTCACAAAACCTCTCAAAGCGAATCCGATCTACTTCAGAGCTGCGGTCGGCAACAAAATTGAACCGATTGGTAACGGGTTCCGTATCGATGGTGCGATGACAATCACACTCCAAGGCGATGTGAATGCAAAACCATTCATCCGTGAGTCGAACGGACGCCAAGAACTTTTAATGTTGATGCCAATTAGAGGAAGCGGGTCTACAATCACTCAGCGAATCGACTGGTAAGATTCTTATTTTGCTCTTCTCGTTTTGCCGGACACTTAAAGTGTCCGGCAAAACTTCATTAACATCTGAAGTTAATTCTGAGTTCAATGAATAGCCTCGAACAGACTCCCGATTCTCTAGGCTTTCGTATGCCCGCGGAGTGGGAACCGCAAGAGGCGATCTGGCTTTCATGGCCGCATAACGAGCAGACATGGCCGGGGGCATTCGAGCCGATTCCGACTGTTTTTGTGAACATCACAAAGGAAATCGCTGAAGGACAATTAGTTCGCATCAATGTGGCTGACAATGACAAGGCTGCTTCCGTACGCGAATTACTACGTCGTTCGCAGGTCAATCTCGACAACATTCGGTTTCACCTCAACGAAACGAATGACTGCTGGGCTCGAGACCATGGTCCGATTTATCTAGTCCGTGATTTTGAAGATGGACAGCGTGAACGAGCAATTACGAACTGGGAATACAATGCCTGGGGAGGGAAGTATCCACCTTTCGATGCAGACAATCAGATTCCACAACGGATCTCTTCCGAATTCGATGAATTTGCTTTTGACGGCAACATGGTTCTGGAAGGAGGCTCGATTGATGTCAACGGTATCGGGGCGCTTCTCACGACCACCTCGTGCCTTTTGAACAAAAACCGAAATCCTGAACTTACTCAACCAGAGATCGAAACACGATTACGAAAATTCTTGGGCGTCTCGAAAATCCTATGGCTTGAAGAAGGCATCCTCGGCGATGATACCGATGGCCATATCGACGACATCTCACGTTTTGTTTCTCCGACTACAGTCGTGACTGCGATTGAAGAGAACCCAAAAGACGAGAATTTTCTCCCACTCATGAATAATTTGGAACTTCTGCAAGAGATGTCCGACCAACTTGGCAATCCGCTGGAAATCATCTCACTGCCGATGCCTGCCCCTGTTTATCACCTAAAAGAGAGATTACCAGCGAGTTACGCAAACTTTCTGATCTGTAACGAAAAAGTTCTGGTTCCGACGTATCGCTGTGCTCAAGATGTAAAAGCAGTCGGTGTTTTGCAAGATTTCTATACAAATCGTACAGTTGTCGGAATTGACTGTACTGACTTGGTTTGGGGACTGGGGGCTATTCATTGTGTCTCTCAACAACAACCATTTACCGATAGAATCTATTCAGCCTGAAGCATATTTTCATGGAAATTGGTGAAACTTTTCGTATTGACGACAGGTAATACTGTGACAAGGAAACAGTTGTGTCGGAGGATCCTGTGGAACTTGCTCAACGATGCCTGGCTGGGGAACAAACTGCCCTGCGCGAGTTTGTCGAGTTGTTCCAGCATCAGGTTTTTGCACTTTGTTTCCGTATGTTGGGACATCGACAGGATGCAGAAGACACTGCTCAGGAATCCTTAGCTCGGGCTGTGCGATACCTGAAAAGTTGGGATTCAACACAGCCGTTGCGTCCTTGGGTATTGAAAATTGCCTCAAATCGCTGCCGAACTGCACTTGGTAAAAGAGCAAAACAACCGAAACAACAGGAAGTGACTCCAGACCGCACCGTGGTTCAGGTCGAACCTCAACTCGGTCTGGCTGAAGAATTGCAACAAGCTCTGGAAGTCTTGCAAGGACCGCAGCGAGAGTGCTTTGTCCTGTTTTATCAGCAGGAACTCAGTATTCAGGAAATCTCTGAGACATTGGATGTCCCTGTAGGAACAATTAAAACCTGGTTGCATCGCAGCCGAAAGAAATTGGCTCAACACTTAATACAAAGAGGCTTTGAGCCACCAACAAAATAAGTCAAAGTGTCGAAGGATTTTGAGAGCTCCACGTCCTGGAGCTTAAGAAGAATTGAAAAAAGCGTTA
>JABJMI010000831.1 GCA_018659505.1 Planctomicrobium sp. | reverse complement strand
TAGATCCATTCGTATGAGACCGACTTGCGGAGTTCTTTCGCTTCATCAAATCGATAACGAAACAAGCGGTCATCGTCGTAGATGAGTTGCTGAGAGTCATCGTGTAAGTTCCAGCCTGGATAATTGAGATCACGAAGAATTATGCCAACATTTTCAAAGGCATCAACAGAAGTCACTTCAAAATCAATCCGATTGGGAGATGCATCAATGTTCAATTGAACATTCACCGGGTCGCCAGGAATCATGGCTGAAACTCGTCCCAACGCATTATTTATTTCATAGAAGTAGAACGGTTCTCTGCGACCGAGTGCTCGGTTGAGGAGTTCATCAAACTGTGGACCGATGAAGGTGACGTCCCACGCTGCGGGATCGATGGGTTCTTCTAACAATAGATGAGTCACACCGAATTGCAGTAATTGCTCGCGAGTTTCATTGATGAATGATTCACCTTCGTTACTAAAGTCGATTTGAAATTGATCTGATTCGTAGATCTCTGGACCGAGTCCCAAGTAAACGGGAATTGAAGAAACGCCTAACAGTGTCGGAACATTCTGCCCCGGAGCATAGAGTCGAACTTCATCAGCGATGTCAGCGAAGTATTTCCTCAACTGACTCTGTTCTCTAAAGTGAATTGGCGGTTGATCGACCATCGTCGCGTAGAAAACTTGTCGACCGATGTAGGGTTCAGCACCGAATTGGTACTGCCTGCTCACACTCCATAGGTCAGCCACAAGAATTCCCATGCAAACCAGACCCGTTGCCCAGATGCGTGATTGTCTCAATTCAAACCGTTTGAAGATGGCATCGAGAACAGATCCACTCAGTAAAGCAAAAGCAAGCGCTGTGATCATTGAATATCTACCCGGTCCGCGAAAGAAACCGATCCCCGGTAACCAGGAAAAATAATGGCTCGGCCAACCGGTTGCCATGAGTAAGCCAAACAACGCGAGAGCGATCCATCTCCAGAATCCGTTCAATGGCATCTCATTGCGAATACGTGAACTGCAACAGCCCAACACTATCAACACCAACGTCAGTAGTCCGCAATAGAGATATGCTTCGACTTGATTCGTTGCATTTGAAACGCTTAACCAGTTTGCCTGTTCCAGATATTGATCTGCACTGAGTTCACCAGCGTGCCAACTCCAGGGTTGCCAGAGTTGCGAGATCGCTGTGGGTGGCAGATGTCCATAAGTTGGAGCGAAGACTTCGTTCACTTCTTGTCGCTGACTTAACGACTTCAATTCCCAACTCGGAATCAATTGCACTGCCGCAATGAGAAATCCCAAGCCGATCATGATCAACAATATTGATAGCTGCCGGAGTGGTTTCTTTCTCGGTTCTTCCTTTGTCCTCAATAAGAATGGAAGAACCGCAAGTACGATGAGCGTGATAAAAGCAAGGTGGTAATGCCCAGCCAACAGGTCCATTCCGAGAAAGACCGAGACACAACCTAGCGACCATGTCTTCCCAGTTTGAAGATAGACTGTCGCTGCCCACAAAATGGCTGCGAACCATGCTCCCCCAACGATTGCCCATTCCAAGCAGATTCGCGCGGGAAACCATCCATAGACAAACACAACCGCAGCGAAGAGTGCTGTTATAGTTGAAAGCCCAAGTCTTCTCCCCAATGCCCACGTCGCTGTGAAGGCGATCACATAATGGAGTAGTTGAGAGAGATTGTAGGCTGTGTTCAGACTGAACTGTGAGTAGAAAATCAGGTTCGGAGGATAAAGAACCCCCGTTTGACTCTCCCCTAAAGTGGGGTAACCGAAGCCGACTAAAGGATTCCAGAGGGGGATAATACCCTGTTTTAACGAGTCAGCGAGAAAGGCTTTTTGTGGAAAGTAATAGGGATAAAGATCCCCTCCGATGAGACCACCTCCATTCCAAAGAGGCGACCAGAAGAGCCAGGTCATTCCAATCGCAAACAGCAACACAAAGATGCCGTGTAACCTCTGACCTGTTTTTCTCATCGAACAATTAGAGCGTGGAATAGGATTGCGATAGTTATCAATAAACGCGACACCAC
>JABJMI010000597.1 GCA_018659505.1 Planctomicrobium sp. | reverse complement strand
TTTTATACGCAGAAAAAGAGGTGGAGGTAGTTTGAACCTGATCAAAACTCACTCAGTATCGAACGGCCATTCCTGATCAAAACTCCATTTGTACTTTCTGTATTGTTCTTCCTTCAATTTGTCTTCTTCGATTTTTCGCAAAGCGGATTCTGCGTTTGGGCGTTCAACCCATTCTTCCCATTCTTTGTCGGTTGGTACGTAGTATTTATCACTACTGGAAGCAAGATGCTGTCCGCACGTTTGACATGTTCCGTACCAATAACATGCACCAGAATGATCCTCGAAAACTAAGTGTCCAAATATTTCTGTTTCAAAGGACTCCCCGTTACATGTCGGGCAGCGAAGCGGATCAGGTTCACTCGTTATCGAAGTCTTCATCGCATCTATCGCAGAACAAATTACTCAGCAGCAGCTTCTTCAGCTCCGCTGCGGCTGCGGGCTTTTTCTAATCGTGCTTCCAGGCTCTTGACTTTCGCGTTCGCTTGACGCCACATAGGCTGTTTCTTCGCTTCAGAACCTTCAAATTGCTTTTCCAGACTTGAGCGTTCAGCCTCAGCAGCATTCAACTGGCGTACGAGAGTCTCTTCTTTAAGTGGCATCGATCTGTCTTTCCTGGTAGAAGTTTTAGTGGTGTATCAGCGAGCATAGTGGCAGGAATTTACGAAAAATTCAATGTCTACAGCCTGTTACAAAGACGAAGCGATGAATTCTCTGATGGAATCTTCGTTATCGTAACTTGGAAGCCCAAAACCACTTGGAAAGCACCCTTTTTTCCAGGATTAGTAACCAATGGATAATGGTCATGGCTGCACAGTTACTTGGCAGAAGAGACAGTCGCTTGACCACGAAAAGCATGAATCACACAAAAGAAAAGAGTGTTCTACCTCTCCTCAAGTCAGTCAGTCCAGAACTTGCAAACAGAATCAACAAAATATTGTGCACTCAACATTTGTCAAAGAAAAGTAGACAGGATGAACATGATTGACGGGATAAGAGGAACGCTCTTCAAATTGGGAGACAGGAGTCGAAACAGTTAACGACGTTCTTTTCGTGTCATTTGTGTGATTCGTGGTCCTTCCAAATCACACAAATGCTATCTTACTTCCACACAGCAATGCTTTTTAAATGCTGACCAATTGAGGACATTGAATCAACGTCAAAATTAAGCTGCTTTTCGGACTGAAGTTGAAGACTCTTGGTCGAGTTCAGCCACAACTTGCTGAAGGTTCTGGACAACGATCCTTTGTCGTTCTGCACCGAGTTCGGCAAAGATGGGGAGAGCGATTGTCCCCGCTGCCGCTCTTTCTGCTTGTGGGAAATCTCCGGATTTGTAATTGAGATAGGAGAAACATTCCTGCAAGTGCAGCGGCTTGGGATAATAAATCGAGCAACCGACTTGTCTTGCGCGTAGTCGCTTTAGGATTTCGTCCCGGTTTCCGTCTTCAACACGAATCGTAAATTGGTTGTAGACATGGTGTTTGCCTGTTGACTCTTCCGGTGTGCCGACTCTCTCCGCAAGTCCATATTCTTCAAAGAGTTCGTTGTAGCGATTTGCATTCTCACGGCGACCATCTGACCAACTATCAAGGTGTCTCAACTTGACTGACAGAACAGCGGCTTGCAGTGCATCCAAGCGGCTATTGATCCCAATATCAACGTGAGTGTAACCACCAACATCTCCATGGACGCGCAGTCTCTTAAGTCGGGCTGCGATGTCTTTGTCGTCGGTAGTCACGAGACCGCCATCACCAGCACCTCCCAAATTCTTGGTCGGGAAGAAACTGAAACAGCCAGCGGTTCCCAAAACTCCAGCCTTTCGACCGCGATAAGATGCTCCAATCGCCTGAGCGGCATCTTCTACGATTGCTAAGCCGTATTGAGTCGCGAGCCGCCAGATCGGTTCCATGTCAGCACACTGACCAAACAGATGGACTGGCATAATCGCCCGTGTTCGGCGAGTGATTGCGGATTCAATTTGATTCACATCCAGATTGTAAGAATCAGGATCGATGTCGATGAATACTGGCGTGCCACCGGCGCGAGTAATCGCACTTGCCGTCGCGAAAAAACTATAAGGCGTGGTAATGACTTCGTCGCCTTCTTTCAGGTCGAGTGCCATCAGAGCCAACAGCAAAGCATCGCTGCCAGAGGCACAACCAATCGCGTATTTCGAATCACAATACTCAGCGACCTGTTGCTCGAACTGGGCGACTTCATCACCGAGAACAAATGCCTGAGATTCGAAGACTCGCTGCACCGCTTCCTGAATTTCGTCTCGAATTGTTCCGTATTGTTCAACCAGATCAATGAGCGGGACCGGTTGAGATGTTTCTTGTAATGAATTGATAGGAAGAATATGAGACATTTTTGCGACTCCATTCGCAGTTTTCCGCGTGATTGATGATTGTTGAAAAAGCAAAACTTCAAATTCAACAAAGATCGACGCGGCGACTTTCCGCCTGTAACTCTGCACAGGACTTAACATTCTCAAAAATATGTCGAGGCAAAAATCCTGTCAAGATGGGAGTTAGTCCATCCCAGCTAAGAATTGAAGACTGGCAGGTTCCGCCGTAAAGACTGATGTCGCTCTATCTTATTGCATTCAGTATCTTTACGTCGGTTTATGACACAACGAAAGGAAGTCGCAGTGGACAGAATTGTCTTTTTTGAAGATGAGCAGGCTCTCAACTTTTCACCGATTTCACTATTTCGACCTGTTTTTGAACTCCTTTGCGGTCATTATTCAGTTCGTGAACGAATTTCGAAATCATTCGCGGATTCCTCATGGGGAGGAATCATCCGACCGGAACTGCGAGAGATTTACCAGGAAGAACACCCAGAAGCATCTATCAACACCGATGTCAACTTTCGGAACGGACAGACTCTGTTCATCGATGGTCGTTGGCTCACTCAAAAAAAAGACTTAGATTCTATCAAAGAAGGTACAGCTGGCTGGATTGACGATGAACTTGTTTGGCTGGCTGTTGAACCGAGCGATGGTGTGGAATTTAACTGTCCAGGTCAGGTTGAATCGCTGCGTTCTCTGGCTCAAACGAAGAGAAGAGTTCAAGCGACCGGGCGACTCGTTCACTATCCCTGGGATTTAGTGAGTCATAACGGTGAACAATTGACTCTCGATTTTAATGATCGTTCAAAAGACGAGTCTCTGGATATCAGCCAAAACCTCGGCTTGGTTGGAGATGCAAAAAATGTTTACG
Organism: Planctomicrobium sp.; assembly: GCA_018659505.1. Classification (GTDB taxonomy): domain Bacteria; phylum Planctomycetota; class Planctomycetia; order Planctomycetales; family Planctomycetaceae; genus Thalassoglobus. Next base: position 3,182 of record JABJMI010000597.1, on the reverse strand, counting down.
TACATCAATCAGCGGAACTCGATCCCTTCGTCGTTTTAGATTCTCGACACGGTCCCATCTGGATAGATGAGAAAGCAAAGATTCAAGCCTTCACCCGCATCGAAGGTCCGGCTTACATCGGGCGAGAGACGCAAACCTTCCGGGCGAACATTCGCGAGGGAACCAGCATCGGTCCCGTCTGTCGTGTGGGAGGAGAAATTGAAGAGAGCATTATTCATGGCTTCGCCAACAAATACCACGATGGTTTTCTCGGGCACAGCTACGTCTGCCCCTGGGTCAACTTAGGAGCACTTACCACGAATAGCGATTTGAAAAATGATTACTCAAATGTTTCTGTCCCGTTAGCAGGCAAGGGGATCAAATCGAACTCCAATAAAGTTGGCTGCTTCATCGGTGATCACACCAAGACCGCGTTGTGTAGTTTATTTAATACGGGAAGCTCAATCGGTGCGATGTCGTTGATCCTGCCGGGAGGTGAACTTCTACCGAAGCACATTCCGTCGTTCTCTCGAATCTGGCATGGTCAGCTAGAAGAACTCCCCGATGGAACTTCGTCAGCCATTTCAACAGCTGAATATGCCATGGGACGCAGAGGTCAAACTTTCACACCTGCTATGAAGAGACATATCCTATCGCTCTTCGAAAAGACAAGCGCTGAACGCGAGCTTGCCCTTTCGAGAAACCGATGATCGACTGGTCTCACTTAATCAGCCGCATCACGTTAGCGACCGGTTAGAGGAGACCATTGGTTTAACGCCCAGCGATTAACCGAGAGAGGTCTATTGGAAACATTCAATTGCTCATTGAGATCGCCCTTATTAGTATCAGACGACGTGGATCTGTATCTGGCTTGCCGAACCCAATTGTGAAACTGTGACTTGACCGTGTCTGAATTTACAACGCAAAGTTTGAATGATGTTTCACGTCGGCAGTTTCTGGCGCAAACAGGAGGTGGATTCGGTGCAATTGCTTGTTCTGCGATGCTCAACGCCGAGAGTTCTCCACCACACTTTGTGCCGCGAGCGAAGCAAGTCATCTATCTGTTCATGCACGGTGGACCGAGTCACGTTGATCTCTTCGATCCGAAACCGACTCTCACGAAATATGCCGGTCAGCCATTGCCGGATTCTTTTGGGAAGGTGATGACCAGGCGAAAGGTCGCTGCGAATCCGTTGTTGCCACCGATAAAACCTTTTCGGAAACGTGGAGAGTCTGGCATTGAGGTCAGCGATTTCCTACCGCATATCGCTGACTGTATCGATGACATTTGTGTCCTGAGAAGTTGTCACGGGGACAGCGTCAATCACCCGCAGTCTGTCTATCAGATGAATACAGGTAGCATTCTGATGGGCAAGCCGAGCCTTGGGAGTTGGGTTTCATACGGCTTAGGGTCTGAGAATCAAAACCTACCTTCATTTGTCGTCATGCCAGATCAGGGAGCGGGCATCAAAGGTGGACCTCCCGCATGGGGAAGCGGATTCCTGCCAGCGACTTACCAGGGAACAGTTGTTCGCTCGGGTAAGGCTCCTATTTTGCATTTAGAACCTCCACAGGGGATGACTGCTGCAAGACAACGGCAGATGCTCGACTTCATCAATCACCAGAATCGCTCTCATCTTGAATTGCGACAGCAGGATAGCGATCTCTCCGCGAGAATTGATGCTTACGAACTCGCCTTCCGAATGCAGCGAACTGCTCCAGAAGTGACTGACCTGAGTCAAGAAACGGCAGCGACAAAATCTCTTTATGGTCTCGATGAAAATGAAACCAAAGAATTCGGAACACGGTGTCTGCTGGCGCGACGAATGATTGAGAGCGGTGTGCGTTTTGTGCAACTTTATTCAGGTGACACGAATGGTTGGGACGCACACAAAGACGTGCTGCAAAATCATTCTCATTATTGTAAAGCGACTGATAAACCCGTTGCTGGGCTTTTGAGTGATCTTGAGCAACGTGGACTCCTTGATGAGACCCTCGTCATTTGGGGAGGCGAATTCGGTCGAATGCCGATGAGCGAGCAAGGAACCGGTCGTGACCACAACCCTTGGGGTTACACCGTTTGGATGGCTGGCGGTGGTGTGAAACCGGGCATGGTCCATGGTGTGACTGACGATGTCGGCTTACGTGCTGTGACTGACACAGTTCATGTCCATGACTTGCATGCCACAATATTGCATTTGCTCGGAATGAATCACGAATCGCTCACATATTTTCATAATGGTCGTGATGAACGATTAACCGACGTTGCAGGTCATGTGGTGAAAGAAATTTTGGCGTGATTAAAATTACTCCTTGTCTGGAATGCCGCTTGCCTCGACTATCGTTTTTCATAGCGATGGCGATCTTTACCTTCAGTTACGTCAATGTCGACTTGGCAGAAGAGACCGCAGCGCCTGCGCTCGAAGAACCTCCAATCGAAGAAGCTGATCGAGACTATTGGGCATACCAAAGCGTGATCCGACCGGATGTTCCAGAAAATCGTGATGATCGCTGGAGCAAAAACTCCATTGATAAATTCATCCTTAGTAAATTGAAGGAGAAACAGTTAAAGCCAGTTGAACCTGCAAATCGCTTGAGTCTACTGCGCAGAGTCACTTTTAATCTGACAGGTCTGCCTCCGACTCTAGAGGAAGTGGACTCCTTTCTAAAGGATGATTCTGAAGCCGCTTTCGAACATGTGATCGAAAGGTTAATCAATAGTTCAACTTATGGAGAGCGCTGGGCGCAACACTGGCTTGATCTTGTTCGGTTCGCTGAGACAGACGGGTTCGAACATGACAAAACCCGCCCGGAAGCTTGGCGATATCGTGATTGGGTTATCAACGCTTTTAATGCTGATCTGCCGTATGATGAATTTTTAAAGCTGCAAATTGCGGGCGATGAGATTGCTCCTGATTCACATGAAGCACTTGTCGCAACGGGTTATCTACTGGCTGGTCCAGACATGCCGGATATCAACTCTCAGGTAGAACGCAAACATAATTTTCTAAATGCGATGACAGCCAACGTCGGCGAAGTTGTACTTGGGTTAAGATTCGGCTGTGCTCAATGCCACCATCACCGCACCGATCCGATTTCGCAATATGATTTCTACCGACTAAGAGCTTTCTTCGAAACGATTGATCTCTTCAAGAATCAACCTATCCAATTGGAAGGATCGCAGAAAACAGTCAATTCGCGTG
>JABJMI010000533.1 GCA_018659505.1 Planctomicrobium sp. | reverse complement strand
AGGAAACATGGCAATCAAATCTACGAGAGGTTTCGACCTCTCGTTTTTTCTATTGATACTTCTAAGTTCTGCGACTTCAGTTTTCGGACAAGTAGAAACAATTGTCGTACAAAAAACGCCGAATCTGTCTCAACTCGTCCGTGAGATCATCATTGAAGTGACGAAAGAAGGTCACACAGATGAGAAGCATTGGAATAAAACAATCACTCGCTTTGATGGTTTGAAGTTCGACGGACTCAAAATCTCCAAACGCAAGAAAAAAGTACGTCATGGTTTCTGTCGAAAGTATTCTGCTGAACTGAAGAATCCAGACCAGACATTCACGTTGGAAATTCAAGAAGTTACAATCCCAAACGAAGATATCACTGCATATTCCATTAATGCCAAATTAAAGGCACGCTGCGAAGGGACATTTGCACACTATACATACGGTGTAAAAGGTCTCAACGGAACAATGATTTCCGATGCAGATATTCAGGCACGGCTGATCGTCTCTTTTGATCCTCAAGCGAAGTTTTCTATCTCTGCCCCCATCCCTCGCTTGCAATTGAATGCTAAAGTTCGCGATGTCGACTTCTGGTTAAAGGATGTTGATGTGAGACGCGTTGGAGTTCTCGAAGGGAAACTCGTCGAAGTTGTTGGCGATGGACTGGAAGAGGTTTTAGAAGAATTCCTGCAAAGTCAGGAGACTCGAGTCAAAAAGAAACTCCAGAAAGAACTCGACAAAATTCAAGGAGCTTCGACCGACGAAGACAAATCCACCTCTCTCAATAATAACAATTTATTGACAAAATGATTTGATTGAGCTTTCTCAACACATCGGGCTTGCCCAGACTTCCAACATCTGGGACGATCAACCTGCACATATTAACTAATAGAATCCATTCCGGGAGCAGGATTTTGGACAGGCGGTTCGCAGGTCAAATTGTAGTCATTACGGGAGTCAATGACCGTGGAATTGGCGGAGCTATCGCTGAACGATTAGCGAATGAAGGTGCGTCGCTTGCACTTCTCTGGAAAGATTGCCCAAAACGCCTCTTCAAACGGCTAACAAAACAGAGTCATCCGTTTATCGAGATTGAATGCGATGTGACACAGCAGGCTTCAGTGAAGAATGCAATTAGCGGGGTTGTCTCACATTATGGACATATCAACACGCTGATCAACAATGCTGGTGTGGAACATTCTGCTAATCTGGAAGAGACGAGCGACGACGACTGGCAACAGGTAATTGACGTCAATCTCACCGGTTCGATGAGGGTTATTCGTGAAGTCCTCCCTCATCTCGTTGACGGTGACGGTGCAATTATCAATCTCGCCTCTGTGCTCGGAATCGCTGGCTGTGGAGGCTTTCCAGCGTACTCAGCGACAAAAGCCGGCATCATCGGGCTCTCTCAATCCATTGCCATGGAACTTGCCCCACGCGGGATTCGATCAGTTTGTGTCGCCCCTGCATTGGTGCATACACCGATGACTCATAAATATGTCAAAGAGATGACTTCTGAATCAGAGGAGCAGATTAAACAGTCTCACCCTCTTGGAGTTGGCACTCCCCAAGACGTTGCTGCTGCTGTCGCATTTGTGGCTTCTCCTGAAGCTCGCTGGATCACCGGAGTGACTCTTCCACTCGGATGGTCCTCAGCATTTCCACTCCCGATGCAGCAATTCTCGCAACCCGAGAATCAAGCAAATTCATCTTTTCGCATCTCAGAATGGCAGGCACCTGCCGACTCCTCAGCAAACGAACTGAAAGAGGTGAGCTAAAGTTTAACTCATCTGGGTAAGGTGTTATATTGTCGCATAAATTGAACTTCCAAAATTATCGGACCAGTATTTATGCGGATTATGATCTCGGGTGGAGCAGGCTTTATTGGTGGGCATATCGCTGATGCTTTGTCTGAGCAAGGGCACGAAATTGCAATCTTGGATGATCTTTCATCTGGAGAGAACTCCAACATTCCATCAACTGCCAAGTTCTACGAAATCGACGTCACAGATTCTCAATCTGTTCAAAATGCGATTGCAGAATTTCAACCAGAAGCGATCTGTCATCAAGCGGCTCAGATGTCTGTCAGTCGATCAGTTCGAGAGCCCGATTTTGACGCTAACGTAAACATCATGGGACTTATCAACGTTCTAAAAGCTGCTGCTGAGAATGGGACAAAGAAATTCGTTTTCGCTTCTTCAGGCGGAGTGCTTTACGGAGATGTCACTAAACCAGCTTCCGAAACGACTCCGGCGAATCCGATCTCACCTTACGGAATCAGTAAATGGGGTGGAGAAAAATATCTGGAATTCTTCACTCGCGAACATGGGATGAAGACCGTCGCCTTACGTTATTCTAATGTTTATGGGCCTCGACAGAATCCGCACGGCGAAGCGGGGGTTGTTGCCATTTTCTGTACAAAGATGCTGCATGGCGAAGAAGCGACCGTTAATGGTGACGGGAAATACATTCGCGACTACGTTTTTGTTGCAGATGTTGTGAACGCAAATGTCTGTGCATTGACGAGCGAGACTGATGGTTTTGTTGCCTACAATGTCGGAACGGGACTACCAACCGATGTGAATGAAGTCGCCAATTCATTACGTAATCATTGTCAGAATGAACTCAACTCCAGAGGCATTGAGCGAACCGTTCCAGAGGTAGGACACGGTCCAGCCAGAGCGGGTGACTTACGTTCCAATTTGATTGCTTACGACAAAATACAAAAAGAACTGGACTGGTCACCTGAAACCGTTGTTGAGGCAGGTCTCAAACAGGCAGCGAGATGGTTTGCGATGAAACTACTTGACAATTAATCATGATAAATTTTATAGGTTCTTCCAAGATTTTTGTGGCTGAAACCATATTAAGAATTGATTCAACACGGAGCCACGGCGAGCATCGAGGAAAAAATAATACGTAAACAACGGATTGTATCAGTTTTCCGAATTAATTTTGACATTGAAGCAATCAACAGTACTAAACTCATTCCCAGAGCACTCTCTGCAAAAATGGCTGGGCATCAGCTAACTTGAATTTTAATTCACAGACTCAAGATTCAGGTCGCACGTAAAATAGGGAACTCGTTGCACTCTACGCCTCATTTCTCAGTGTCTCTGTGCCTCCGCGGTAAATTTTCTTTATTGTTGATTTCATCCACCTGATTTCCCGAAGTATAGTTTTATCAAGAGACACTCTCTAAGTTGAAATAAGAAAGAAGACTCATGTCGACAATTCTCGTAACAGGTGGAGCGGGCTTTCTCGGAAGCCATCTCTGTGAGCGTCTTTTAGAAGCAGGTGATGAGGTCATTTGCGTCGACAATTTTTTTTCCGGACGGAAAGAGAACATCCGTCATCTCATTGGGAATCCGAAATTTGAAGTGATTCGACATGACATCGTCCATCCGCTCTTCATCGAAGCTGATCAGATTTACAATTGTGCCTGTCCTGCTTCACCCGTTGCCTATCAGTACAACCCGATCAAGACAATCAAAACCTCGACTGTGGGAATGGTCAATGTTCTAGGGCTTGCCAAACGCTGCGGTGCAAGAGTTTTGCATACGTCGACCTCAGAAGTCTATGGAGACCCGGACATTCATCCACAAACTGAAGATTATTGGGGCAACGTCAATCCACTCGGACCTCGCAGTTGCTACGACGAAGGAAAACGTGTCGCGGAATCATTGTGCATGAACTATCACCTGGCTCATGATCTTGAAGTCCGCATTGTTCGCATCTTCAACACCTATGGTCCCCGCATGGATCCGAATGATGGTCGCGTTGTTTCAAACTTCATCATGCAGGCATTAAGAGGAGAGGGACTCACCGTCTATGGTGACGGTTCCCAGACTCGATCCTTTTGTTACGTCTCCGATTTGATTGAAGGGTTCATCCGCATGATGAATCAGGACGAACATATCGGTCCTGTGAATCTCGGCAACCCAACAGAAAACTCAATGCTTGAATTGGCTGAAGCTGTCTTGGAAGCGACCGGATCAAATTCAGAAATTGTCCGTGCTCCTCTTCCCCAAGATGATCCCAAACGTCGTTGTCCAGATATCACCCTGGCAAAAAAAGTGTTGAACTGGGAGCCAAAAGTAGATTTAGCAACAGGATTACAGAGCACAGTCGAGTATTACAAGAAGTCTCAGTACGAATAAAAGAAATTAGCAACCACTGGTACTGCCATTGAGCGTTACGACTTCTTACTTTTTCTCGTAGATATGATCTTCACATGTGAATTTCTGGTTAATCTTGAAAGCTTTGCAGCATATAAGAAGGCTGCAATTACCGATTCATTTCACCCAGCCAGGTTGCCAATTCTTTAAGATCCGACGCATCCATCCGACTTACAATCTCACTACGATGAATTGGATGTAGAGCCAAAATATGATCTCTATGGAAAACGATCTGGTCTCCGAGTGAAATGTCGTGAAGCCGAGATTCGACTAAATGGTTATCGACCGGTCCTATGAAATAATCGTCAACCTGGTCTTCAATTTTCACCCAGAAGTCTTCTCCCCAACCCCTTGAAGGGACTTCCTGTTTGGGAAGCGGTGCAAGAGTCGCTGGCTGCTCGTGTCGAAGAATCGGTTTGGAAAATTCACCATCACAATTCGGACAAGAACAATTCACGGCATCCTCTTCGTGGATACTGAACCGTGGAGAATCAATCCTTAATTCAACGAACTGCCCCGCCGTGAGGTGACGCTTGATGACGTCAGGTGGTATCTGAAAACGAGAACCATTCTCACGATGTAATTCGACACCGTTCGCCAGTTCATACTCGTTGGCAAACTGCTGCTCATTAAAGATTGCGTGAAGCTGATTCATAGGATTGTAGACTATTCACCGAAGACGGGTGGTTTCCAGTCTTTTGGTAATCGCCCTTGGGGGCGTACTCCGAGAGATCCGTCTGGAATTGGATGATCATTTGCCTGTAATAGTGGTAGATCGTCTGGCAAGTGTTTGATTTTGAATTCTTTGAATTGAATCTTCATCGCTGGGCCGACATGAACTTGCATCGCTAGAACTCCTTCGAGGCTGCGCCCTTTCTCATCTAAATCGATGAGGTCAGCTGTTGGATGACCATCGATCCAGTGCTGGTGATGGTTCCCTTGCACGAGGACTCGGAAATCATGCCACTCGCCTGCCTCGAACTCTTTTACAGGCATTTTCTCAATAATCCATGGTTGTCCTTTGGTGTCGACGATCACTTTCTCGCCTGTATGCGAAAGAATTCGTCTTCCCTTTTCCTCATAGAGCATTCCGTTGTACTTTGAAGTATTAGCAACAACATCACATTGATAACCGGTGACAATATCCAAACCCAAATCGGGACGTGAGGTTCCGCGGTATTGGATTCCGCTGTTTCCGCCGGGAGTGACTTTTACTTTGACCCGTAAATCAAAGTTGCGAATCGTTGATTGTTTCAAGGTAATGAAACGATTCATCTTTAATGAACCATCCGTCACCCCGGTCAAGGCTCCATCTTCGACTGACCAATACTTCGGATCACCTGCCCATTGTCGCAATGATTTGCCATCAAAAACTTGCGTGAAACCTTCAGAGTCTACTCTCGCACCTATTGCAGCGGAGGCGACTGGATGCGGGACTGTTGAGGGATTAAATCCTTTCAGTGGATCGAGTGGTCCGCCCAATTCTTTTACTTTT
>JABJMI010000437.1 GCA_018659505.1 Planctomicrobium sp. | reverse complement strand
TTATTTGCAGGAGCTTGCCGTTTGCCAGCCCCTATGATGAACATCATCAATGGTGGCTCCCATGCAAATAATGGCATCGATATCCAAGAGTTTATGGTCATCCGCTTGGCTTCGATACTTTCAGCGACGCACTTCGTTGTGGAACCGAAATTTTCCACAACTTGAAGAAAGTCCTGCACGATAAGAAAATGAGTACAGCTGTTGGTGATGAAGGAGGCTTTGCACCTGATTTACCAACTAGCGAAGAAGCGATTGAAGTCATTCTCGCTGCCATTGAAAAAGCCGGTTACACACCTGGCGATCAAGTCAAAATCGCTCTCGATTGTGCCGCTTCAGAGTTTTATGATGGCAAAGGAACTTATTCGGTCGAAGGTCGAAAACTCGATTCGGCAGGCATGGTTGACCTGCTTGCTGGCTGGGTCGACAAGTACCCAATTTGCTCAATCGAAGATGGACTCTTCGAAGATGACTGGGAAGGTTGGAAATCGCTCACTGATGCACTTCAAGGCAAGTGTCAACTTGTTGGTGACGATTTGTTCGTGACTAATACCGAACGTCTTTCAACTGGCATCGAAAAAGGGATCGCCAACAGTATCCTTGTGAAAGTCAACCAGATTGGTTCACTGACTGAAACAATGCAAGCCGTTGATCTTGCGTACAAGAATGGTTACACCGCCGTCATGAGTCACCGTTCTGGCGAAACCGAAGACACGACCATCGCTGACTTAGCAGTCGCATTAGGAACCGGTCAAATCAAAACCGGCTCCGCCAGCCGAACTGACCGAATTTGCAAATACAATCAGTTGCTTCGCATTGAAGAATTACTCGGTGATAACGCAATCTTCGGTGGCACGATCTCCTAATACTGAGGCAAGGGGCTAGGGATCGAGGGGCAAGTGTGAAGACGTAAGAAGCTCGGCTTATAGTAAAGCCGAGCTTCTTTTTTGTACCTACTTCGGAATGAAAACTATGATCAAATTGATCCCGGTAATTGACATACTGAATGGACAAGTTGTCAGAGGGATCGCTGGTCAACGAGAGAGTTATCAACCGAACAAAAGCCTTCTGGTCCAAGGTTCTGATCCCGTCGAAACAACAACCGCACTCCTCGAAACATTTCGTGGCGACACGATTTACATCGCTGATTTAGATGCTCTGACTGGAGTCGGATTGTCCAGCGAGATCATTCAAGATATCTCTGCACTTGATGTCAAAACAGTCGTCGATGCCGGGGTCACGAGCGATTCCGATATAGAACACTTAATTTCCCTGGGAGTCGACTCCGTCGTTATCCCATTAGAGTCATTGCCGTCACTAAGTGCTCTCGATGAGATCATTAATAGCTGTAGGGCAGGCTCCCGCCTGCCTTCCCGAATGAAGAATACAGTCTTCAGTCTCGACTTAAATTCCGGGGAAGTTCTAGGTCCGCTACAAGGTGAACTTTCCCCCATGCAGGTGGTCGAAGAAGTCTATCAACGAGGAATTCGCAGGCTAATTGTTCTCGACCTCGCGGGAGTCGGAGTCTCTGCCGGCGTTCCAACAATTGACCTCTGCCAGGAAATCAAAGCCGCGTATCCCGACTTAGAAATCTGGACCGGTGGAGGGGTTAGGTCGATTGCAGATGTTCAAAAACTCGACGCAGTAGGAATCGATGGCGTATTAGTTGCTTCCGCTCTGCATGATGGAAAGATCACTCCAATGGATTGGAAGAATTTGTAGAAAAGTAGGGTGGGTGAAGTTCGACAATTCACGTGATCGGTGGGTTACGCAATGAATTGTGAATCAAAAGCAACAGTTCTTCATCGGAAAAACCAAGAACGTCACCCACCTGTTCGTCAACGCATTGCTTCACCCGCCCTACGAAACTCGATATAGAATTCAGTCATTTTCTTTGAACAATTGTTTAACAGCCGCGTCCAATTTCTTGCTGCATTCATTTTGTCTATCGGGTTCGTTCAACAGTGCAAAATACTTTGCACGATGGATGGCAATCAAGATCGCTTGAGCTTTTGTTAGAAACTGAGAAACCTGTAATAGATACGGTCCACTCCGGAAATCACAATCGATGCCGTCTAGGACCACCTCGTCGATCCCAGGGAATAGAATTGTTGCCATCAGTCCCCACTCAGAAGTCGTTCCGATAGTGTGTAGTTCAATTTTTCCCGGAGAGAATGCGCGCAATGCACGCAAGCATTGATAGACATCGTAAATACGCAGGCTATCGACGGTATGTCCCAATAGAGCCATGCGTCTTTTGATGTGGATTTCCTGCTTGTCTGTTGCAGTCCAGGCTGTTGGTCCGATTCCCCGAGGAACACAAAAAACGAAACTCACGTCCTGGCGAGCCTGTAAAACATTGAAGAGTTTTGTTTTTGCCCACTCTTTCTCAGAGTTCGATTTCAGTGTGGGACATTCAGGAAATCCAAACCCTAATTCATCAGAAACCTGCTGCCATTTCTCCTCGTCGCACAGGACTAAGTTGATGACATTTGATTCCACTTCTGGATCTGCTTGCAACACATACAGAGGCAGTTCGTAGACATCTCCACTATTGTAAGTCATCAAAGTTAGTTCCGAATCACCGTTTCGCCAACTGCCTATTTCCTTTAGATGGGGATTTGCATCGAGGTCGACATTTCTGAAGGTCCTGTTTCGAAGTTGCTCAAGTACACGCTCTTGCATTGCATCGAGTTCTTCTTGTGTCTCTGGAAGTTTTTCATCAGCTAGTGTGACAAATGATTCTTGAATCGAGGTGACTCGTTCATCGTCAGGGAGTTCGTCGAAGACCTTTAGCTCTTGAGGAGTGAAGAGTTTTGTCGCTTTCGATTCGATGAGTGGGTCTTCGTCTTTGAGAAATCTGTTGAACCAGTGGAAAGCGTTGACTCGCAATTCCTGTGTATCTTTATGCGGTCCCTCAGCGATGTTGAGTCCAATGTTCCCTACAGCATTGTGTAATTCATAGATGCGACGGGTCTTTGAATAGACATCAACGACGCCATCTAATGGGAAGATTCGATCTTTATCGGTATTGGAAATGAGGAGTGGTCTAGGAGCGATCATCGCAGCCAGCA
>JABJMI010000361.1 GCA_018659505.1 Planctomicrobium sp. | reverse complement strand
TCGAGATTTTGGTGAGTCGCTGCCACCACACGAACATCAACCTTCATCGAATTCGTCCCTCCGACAGGTTCAAATGTTCGTTCTTGTAAGACACGAAGTAGTTTAATCTGAACTTCGAGAGAGATGTCCCCAATCTCATCCAGGAAGAGAGTTCCGTTGTTTGCTAACTGAAAGCGACCAATTTTATCTTCACGCGCATCAGTAAACGCCCCTTTCACATGCCCGAACAGTTCACTCTCTAGAAGAGTCGCTGAGAGTGCGGCACAATTCACGGAGACCATGGGACCATCTTTTCGTTCGCTATTTCCATGGATGGCTCGGGCGAGAAGCTCCTTGCCAGTTCCGCTTTCGCCGCGAATCATTACGGAGGCATTACTCGACGCGACCTTCTTCACCGTTTCGAAGACCTGCATCATCACTTGGCTTTGCCCGATCATGCCTGATCTTTCGAAGGACTCTTTCTCCTCTTCGAGTTTTGGAAGTGACTCCAGCGAAGTCAACTCTTGTTGCAGCGACATGATATAACGTTCTTGATCTCCGATTTTCTCTGTTTTCAGTTGCAAGTCCTGATTGAGACGAGAGACATCCTGCTGAACTGTCGCACAATGCAATGCGATCGCTGTGATTCGAGCCATAGCAATTACGAAAGCGATATCTTCAGCCGAATAACTTGAGTGATTCGGCTTTGCTCCCAAGACAAGAATCCCTCCTAATTGGTCTTGGATCTCTAGACCGTGAATAACTTCTGCATTGAGTTCTCGAATTAGCAATTGAGATGGAGTTCTCCCTTGAGGAATTCGTTGCAGAACACGATGTTCGTTGATCGACTCAAGAGACTCCGGATTCAAATTCACCTGAAGAGGGAACTGCGATTGCCCAGATGCCATCAACATGCGGAATTCGGATGATTTCTTTCTGCGGATGTAGAGTGCAGCTTCGTCGACCTGCAAAACTTCGCGGCACGAATCGAGCAGACTCGCAGAGACATCTTCAGGTTCGAGAACATCCGAAACGACTCGGTTCATGCGCCGCAGAGCTTTGTCTAGTTGATATTTTTCGCTGAAGAACTTTCTGTCCAAAGCTCGTTGAACAGTATCTCGAAGCCAACTTAGAACTAGAATCGATGTCATAAAGACGAGAATGAGCGGAGACGTTCGTCCGAAAATCGCCAGATCTTGATGCAGCGCGTTGACTGCTCCGACAGCTATTAAAGCACTGAAAATCAGTAGCAAAGCGATGCTACTACTATAGTAAATCACCCCGCGACTGACGACCTGATCAATGAGCATTAATTTGTAGCGGGCAATGCCAATTGCGTACGCCAACATAAAGGCTAGGCTCGCAGCGAACATCGGAACACGGGAAGCTCCCAGTGCAAAACTAATATGCTCGAAAATTGCCAAATAGAAGGTGTATCCAATGGGAATGAGTGCCACCAACGCAGCAACCAAAATCCACTTGACCTGATTGCGTTCAAGTGGAGATCTTGCAACTCGATAAGAGCGCGTAAGCTGCTGGACGCAAAAAACGAAGTACATCAACGCCAGTCCGATAGCAATTAAAATAGCAGCTCGCAAAATTGGTAGAATTTGAGAATTCAGTTGGGCAAGTAACCTTTCAAAACTTTCTGCGAAGGGACCAACTCCAAAGTCTTGTGTTAAAAACCATGCGGTTCCGATTAAACTCGATATGACTATTGAGCCCAGGAATGGGGAGCAATAAATCAATACGAGACTGAGGTTACGAGCTTTCGCATAAAACGTGACTGGGTACGGGTAAACGATGAGAAAATGCAATAGAAGAGCGGGCATGATCACCCCTGAAATCGCGAAGATGGAGACGAGCAAAGGAGAGCCAGCGATGACCCACCAATGACTGCCCCCTACGAATGCGAGAAGCGTTACCGCAGAGAGAGCGAAGAAGGTTCTTACTGGTTGATCAGTGGGACGATTCCAGTAAGCAATACCACTGATAACAACAATAAAAACCTGCAGGATGTACCAAAGAAGGGTAATTGATACTCCTATGGAAGGCTGCGGAGTTAATGGAATAAAACTCAGTAAGGCTTCTTTCCCATCAGGTCTGAGAAACCACACTTTGACATACCGCGAGTGGTCTGGATATTCGACAATGGATAAATTTCCCAGATTGCGTTCTTCAGTCGGATCTGTTCCAAACTCAACCTTCCCCTCTGACCCGATTTCCAAGTTCCTGAATCGCCTGTGAACCCGAACCCAATCAGTAAACGAATGAATTGGTCTGCCAGCGACCTCTATGATTCGGTCACCAATATCTGGAGTATTTCCTTTGCATTTTATTGAGGATAACTGAGAGGCATCCTGGATTTTCAAACCAATTTGCTTACTAGAATCATGATCATCTATCAGGCAACCAAGAGGAATCATTGGCTGAGTCGAAACATACCAGAGAACGATAAGTCCATAGAGGATCGAGAACAGCGCCAGCGCCGAAATAATCCATTTTCTTTGAACTGAATGCTTCAAAAACTCACCATCAAGTTGGAAACGACAATTTTCGGCGCCGAAAACAGCGCCGATACATTACTATTTACTCCAGACAAATCATGTTCGCAAGCATGAAAATGAATTTTCTTTAGTGTTTCACAGTGGAATCAGTAGATTTATTAAAAATATCTCACTTTTCTCACCTCACGGCACAAACAATGCTTTCACTAGTAGGTACCCCAACCAAACCCTTGGTGAATTCGGAATTTTTGTTGTACATATGTTTGCAGTCAAACCCACTCTGCACTCAGCCTCTCTTTTCCACGAGCTTCGTACATCAAACCCCACCCGAATCCAAGGGTTTTTTTATGCGCGGGTTAAAGAGTCGTGCCACATACTGAAATGCTCTCCAGTTTGACTTCAACTCAACCACTTACGAGTATGTGAAGAGACCACTACCCCTATGTTATCCCATAGAATCACACAGCATCTTACAACGGGTTTTCGCAATACACTAACTCGAAAGAATGCTTAGGGAGTATTCTAAATCATCCAAGCTGCTCAGGTATTCGAGAAACATTCCCCTTATGGATATGCCACAAAACCCTGCTTCTTCAAGGTAGATCGCAAACGTTTCTGACGGCGAAGGTCAGATTTGCTTACCGACTGAACTTCAGAGGGGTACTCTCGAACCCAGATGTTTCGAAAGTGAATTTCGGACCCTTCACTTTGCAGCGAGATGGCACCTTCTAACGGCTTACAACCAGCGACTGTGCCAACCTTCTGGTCATTGACCACAATCGTGACATTTCCTTCGCGAGCAGAAATAATGCAACGATTCCATTGATTGACTGGTCGAGAAAGCATTGGAACATTCCTAAGCTCATTCTCGGACTTTGCACTTCCACTAGGAAAAGACGACCCAGCGAGTGGTTGCTGCAATTGAACCTGCAATGAAGTTGGCCAAATCCTGTCGTCTCCATTTGTGAACAACAGGACTCCACTGTTCCCATTTTCATCTTGGGGAAAACGCCACTCCAAACCAAAATCAAAGTTTCGGAAGTTTTTCTTGGTCCTGATGTAACCATAAGGTTGCCCACTGCATGCGATGAATGGCACTTTTGTATCAGGGTCAACTCGATAACTCCAAGTCTCTGCGAATTTGGAATCTTTTTTCCCTGAGAAAAATTCCCATTCAGAGCCAGGGAACTCCTTTGCAACTAAAGCTTTCTTCGGAATTGAATCGTCGATCAATTCAGGAGAATCAGCCTCTGGCAAATCCTGAGCCACAACTGCTGGCATGAATACAGAGTAAAACATGGTTCCACTGAGAAGTGTAACCATAGAGAGATAAAAACGACTTCGGGACATATTTAGGCGCATATTTTTAACACCCTGAAATCAAGCCTTTTCCACGAAGCTTCTTTAAATTTACTTTC
>JABJMI010000596.1 GCA_018659505.1 Planctomicrobium sp. | reverse complement strand
GGAATTCACTCCTTCCGATACGCCTGCAACTTACCCAGAACTAGCACCTCGTGGAGAATCAATTCCAAAGTGGCTACGGAAACGCTGCGACGAGATTTCGTTTGAGAATGTTCAGTCTCCGCCAGATGCCATTGCTGTCAAAGCGGGACTGTTTCAAATTCACGGGGATTTGCATACCAGTCATGAATACGCACAGGATTGCCAGGGGGAAGGGAAGCATGTCGCTGGCGATTACTGGCACGGCATCATGCACCGCCGCGAACCCGATTATGGCAATTCGAAATACTGGTTTCGTCGAGTTGGTGAGCATCCCATCTTCGGAGAACTGGCAAAGCAAGCCAACTCAATTCTGGAAGAGTGTGCATCACCAAATGCAAATGCATGGCAGAAACGAATGGCCGCGAATGGCTGGAATCCCAACGCCTTTGTCGATCTGTGTGAAGAATGTGCCAACGGTCGTGATCAAAAGTTAACCCTGGCTGCCAAGAAAATTCAATGGGTCGAAATGATGCTACTGCTACAACAAACTTACATCGATGCCGTCGGATGATGCGCTGCCAAATTATTCCTCCACCCAACAGCCGATGATCTCCACTTTGAATGAAACTTTAAAGAATGATTCCGCGGCATCTTTGATTAATTCTATATGTCTTATGAATTGAGGAAGTGAAAGTGTTCCTTCCTCAAACTGAATTTTATATGCATGTTCGCGATCGAAATCGACATAGATTCCCCATACACAATCTTCGACTTGGATCTGCCCCTCACCTTGGCCGTAATTAAGCTGCTTGGCAGAGACCGAAGTTGGAATAAAGGGACTCAGCGAATGCGGCAAAGCGTCGAAATTTAACGGAGTTGGTGATACGAATCTAATTGCGTTTGAGTGAACCATGACAGAAGTTACACAATAGGTGTTTTAGATGTTCGATAAAAATCATTCAGCTCGATCAGTTCGTTGACGGGCTAATTCTTCGTAGTATTTTTGCAATAGTGCTGAGTATTTTTCTGGCACTGGATCGCGGTCGATCGGGACCAGTTTTTCATTGGGATTACGACGGGCGAGTTCTTCTGCGATGACTTGTTGCAATTCGACCATCGGACCGTAAATCGAAGTTTGCACGAGGTCCATGTCCGGTGCTTTGGAGTGTCGCTTGAGATCGATTCGCATTTGTCGAGCACGTTCACGAATGGTCGCGACTTGAGAACGTAACTCCGTCGAAGGAACCATCTCTTCCAAATCACGCATCTGGTCGGACCATTCACGATATTCCTCACCTGTTAGCGGCATGGAAGTTCGCTGATTGTCTCCGTTCGGAGAACCTGATTGTTCTGAACCGGACTCCTGAAAGAGATTCCCGATTTGTTCCCCGAGACTTGGTTTCCCACCTTGAGATTGTCCCGGCTGGCCTTGTGATTGACCTGGTTGAGACGAAGGCGATCCTTGTTGCTGCCCAGGCTGGCTCTTACTTTGACTAGGTTGCTGACCTTGTGAATCGGAAGGTGATTTACCTTCACCCGGTTTGCCAGTTGAGGATTGTTGTCGGCTTTGCGATTCGCCCGGCATCGGTGATCCACCTTCTGGTGACGGTTCACCGGATTTAGATTGAGACTTCCCTGGTTGATCAGACTTTTGTTGTGAGTCCTCTTGAGATTGTTGCTCGCTACCCGGTTTCGAATCCGCTGGCTTCGAAGATTCGCCTTGTTCCTGTTCCGAATTGGCAGGTGTCGTTGACTTACCATTCTCTCCAGGTTTTCCGGGCGACTGTTTGCTCCCCTCTTCTTCGGTCGTTGAAGGGTTTGAGGAAGCTCCGGGTGAACGATTCTGCTCGGCATTCGCTTGGAGTTCATTCTCAATCGCGCGGGTTAATTCGTCGAGAACTTCGCTGGCAGCTGCTAAAGCTTCTCCTTCGTCGCCCAGAATTGACTGAGCTGCATCGTCGACACCTTGTTCGAGTCGTTGAATTCCCTGTTGAGCTTGAGCTTCCAACTTCTTGGCTTCCTCTTCGATTCCATAGCGTTGCAGTTGTGCTGCCCCCTTGAGTGCTTCCTCTGGTTCAAATTTTCGTAAGTCGCGCATCGTGTCGTAAAGTTTTTGCGAGAGAAGCGGTTCGTTCGCTTCCGATTCCTGAACGAGTTCTTTGGTGCGATCAAGGATGGAACTGAGTTTCTCTTTTTGTTGTTCAAGAGCTTGAGCGATCTCTTCTCGGTTCTCAGCCGGCTCATCAGGACGTAAGGATTGACGCTTCGTTTCTTGATTGGTCTTCTCCTCTCCCTGCATCGCTTCGGAGACCGACTCTTGATCCTTCGCAAGTTCGCGGACATCGTTTCTTAAATCACGAACCGCATCTTCGAACTGACTTGAAGATTGATTCTTGAACTCTTCTTTCAATTCGTTCAGTTCCCGTTCTGCACGTTTGCCTTCCGTAAGCGCTCGCGATGTCTGCTGTTCTTTCAAGGCTTCCGAGGCTCGCAGTACCCGTTCGCGCGTTTTCTCGACCTGTTCGCGAGCATCTGCCATGCGCTCTCGGTTCTCTTTACGGTTCATTCTTTCTTGAACTTCGTCGAGGTTTCGCAAGAGTTCTTCCTGCTCTTCTTGCAGCCGTTTGAGTTCACGTTCGAGCTCTTTCTTCTCTTCCTCGGTTTCGGCTTCGCGAAGTTTGTTCTCTAACTCGCGGATTTTTTCGTTCAGGTCTTCCTGTCGGCGAGCGAGTTCCCGCAGTCGGTTCAGCACCTGCAAGGTCTCACGCT
>JABJMI010000595.1 GCA_018659505.1 Planctomicrobium sp. | reverse complement strand
GTGTTTCGAATTTGAAGGCAGACATGGAGAGACCCAAGGCTGAGATAAGTTCGTTTTAGCGACATAAGAAGTTGGTATCTCGTGATGCCGGACACTTTAAGTGTCCGGCAAAACGGGCATGTGAGATCAGGCGTTCGACAACCAGTTATTCAGAATTTCGAAATCTTTCTTGATCGCTTGTAAATGCTCTTCAACTAACTCCGGTTTGCGGTGATCAAGATACTCTTCGTGCAGCGAGATCGGACCCTCAAACTTTGCCGCCTTGAGCATCTTGAAGAATTTCGGATCGACGATGCCTTCGCCGAGTGGAACATTAACGGCTTTCTTGCCCTCCCACTTGGCATCTTTAACGTAGACCGTGTTTAGATGTGGAAGAACGCGTTGAAAGGTAATTGGCCAACTCATGCCTCCTTCAACACTCGCGTGGCGAATGTCGTACGCGACACCAATCTCTTCAGGAGAGATTCCCTTTAAGACAAATGGGAGATCCCACAGCGCGGCACCCAAATTCTTACTTCCTGCGTGGTTTTGATAAACAGCGGTGATACCTAATTCTTTATTCATCGCTGCCAGGTCAACGAATTTTGGATGCCATTCTTTGAGTTGTTCTTCAATTGATCGCTTTAAGTCATAATTGAAATACTTCATGCGATAGCGTTTGATGCCGAGGTCGCTGGCAACGCTAAGAACCTTCTCGTTCAGTGCAGAATCCGGGTCATTGATGTCGCTGGTCATGACCGTGATCTTAAGATTTCGCTCAGCGAGTGCTTCTACCAATCGAGGAAGTTCGTCAGCGACCTTCTCTGGCTCAATATTTCCACCCGGTCGGATGGGAGCCTCAATTCCATCAAAGCCAAGTTCGGCAATACGGTCAGCGAGTTCGTCAAATGAAAGTGAATTAAACGGTTTCGTGAAAACACAGATTGGTTGCTTCGCAACGACCTTATTTTCTTCAGCATGCAGAAGACTTGTCCCCGCAAGAGACGCAATTCCAAGTGCTATAGCTTCACGACGATTTACTGTTGAACTCATTTGATATACTCAATCGAAATTTAGGTTGTCTTTAGAATCATAAAATAGAGTTGACGTCGTCTGCAACGAGTGAGCGTCTGTTTGAGTTTTGCCGGACACTTCAAGTGTCCGACATCACACATGAACTATTTCATAAACGCCGCTGAAATCATATTCGATAGCGGAACCAGTGGAGAGACTGAACGGTCATACGGTTGCGAACTCAGTAGGACGACTGCCGTTTCTGTTTGTCGGTCGAGCCAGAAGAGTGTGCCCGTTGCTCCCCAATGTCCGTAGATGCTGGGACCGAGTAAGTCTCCGAAGCTGCCGCGGTGGTCAATCCAGTTCATGCGCCAGCCGTAGCCCCAACCGCGTGTCCGTCGTATTGGTTCGGGAATGTCTGGGAAATCATTGAGTCGATTTGATGTCGCCATGCGGATCGTTGATTCATGGAAGACTCTGCTTTCGGGACCGTTTCCTTTCATCAACATACAGCGACAGAATCGACTGACATCGTCAGCGGTCGCGAGCGCACCTCCCCAGGGAGCCCCAAATGTTTTCCAGTAGTGGCTATTCCAATTCCATTGCTCTTCACCAATCTGCTCATTGGGAACCCGTGATTCTGCGATGTTTGGATCATCGAGTTCGTTTTCAGGCAATCCGAGTGCAGCTCTTTGCATTCCAAGAGGGATGAAGAGTTCCTCTCGTATGAATTTTTGAAAGGGAATCCCCGAGGCATTCTCGATCAGCGGTCCCAATAAGGCAAAGCCCATGCTTTGGTACTGAGAGTTCGTGCCACACGGAAAGACGAGATCGGTTGCAGCGGTTTCTTTGACGAATTCCATGAGTGACGCATTGACTGCCCTTAGTTCACGATTGTTCGGTAGCATGTCCGGCAAGCCGGAGGTGTGAGTGAGAATATTTTTGATCGTGATCTGTTTTTTATTCGAACCTTTGAATTCGGGAACGAGTTCGGAAACTCTTTGATTCAACGCGACTTGCCCTCGTTCAACTAACAACATGACTGCCATTGCAACCATCGGTTTTGTCAGCGAAGCAATCAGGAATCTTGTCTGGTCATTGACTTGCTCATTTCCATCAATTTTCAATGTGCCAAAACTGTGAGTCCCTGTAGTGAACCCAGCTCGTTGAACCTGGATTGACAAGGCTGGGATGGTCCCTGCATCAACCAACTTGTTTGCGTGACTGAGAACCGCATCCCACAGCTCCGGTCGCAGTCCCATTTCTTCTGCTGGAACAGTTTTAAGAAAATCTTCTGACAAGGTGCTCATTTTTGATGATTCGATGACTGCGGAGACTTGTGTTCAGGGTAATGGTCGAGATCATACATTATTATACCGAGAGTCTGATCGAGAATGACCTCTCTAAGAATGATAGCGATTAAGGAAACGGATCAACATGTTGGAAACGGTACTTCACGATTGGCACGTCTCAGCGGGAGCACGTATGGTCGACTTCGCTGGCTGGCAAATGCCGATCATGTATTCTTCAATTGTTGATGAGCATCAGGTCGTTCGAAAACAATCGGGACTGTTCGATATCGCTCACATGGGGAGATTGTGGTTCAAGGGGACTGATGCTTGTTCTTTTCTTGATCGAATCCTAACGAATCACGTCGCTCAGTTGGAGATCGGACAAGTTCGCTACTCTCTCGTCTGCAAAGAAGACGGAGGAATTCTCGATGACGTCCTGATTTATCGCTTCACAGACCGCTACTTGCTTGTCGTCAACGGAGCAAATCGAGAAAAGATTGTCGACTGGATCGGCAAGCAAAAAGAAGGCTTTGATTTCGAATTCCACGATGAGACGCTCTCTTCCTTCATGCTGGCAATCCAGGGACCGCAGGCGGAACAGATTTTGGCGTCCCATGTCGCTGATCGTCTCGCCGACATTTCGTACTATAGCGCAGTTGAAACAACGACGTTTGGCAAGCAGTCCATCGTGAGTCGGACTGGCTACACAGGCGAAGATGGTTTCGAAGTGATTGTTCCGCTGGAAGATGGAGTTGATGTCTGGACCTCGTTGATCGAAGCAGGTGGAGATTCTCTCAAAGCTTGCGGACTTGGATGTCGCGATACCCTGCGACTCGAGGCAGCGATGCCATTATACGGTCATGAAATGGATGAATCCGTTGATCCTGTCACCGCAGGTCTGACGTTTGGAGTGAAATTAAAGAAAGACGATTTCATAGGGAAAACAGCTATTGAAGCTATTAAAGCCAAAGGCAATTTGCCGAAGCGAGTCGGCGTGGAGCTATCGGGAAGAAGAATTGCACGTGAAGGTGCGTTGCTGATGATGAACGACCAGCAAGTAGGTCATGTTACATCAGGGACGTTCTCTCCGACATTGGAAAAGTCCATCGCGATGGGTTACATCCGAAAAGAGTTTGCTATTCCCGAAACTGAAATCGAAGTCGATATCCGAGGGAAACGCGAACCTGCGAAGGTTGTTTCGCTTCCGTTCTATAAGCGGTGAGCGAACACAACATTTAATCACCACGGAGTCTCGGAGGAGACTGAGGTAGTAGGTTGGGTGTAGCGGAGCGAAACCCAACACAATCGACCGCCATACTAATCATCTGCTCCAGGAATTTCATGGTTAGAATGTGAATGTTGGATTTTGCAAAACCCTGCTGCGATCCAGCAGAACTGAACAAATAAAACTTCAAATAGTGTTCAGACCCTATCTCTCATTTGCTCCACCCAACCTACAAACTTTAGAAAGAGGAACATTCAAAGTGCCGAAGCTTGGTGTGAATATTGATCATGTGGCGACAATTCGTCAGGCGAGAAAAACGATCGAACCTGATCCAGTTTGGGCGGCTGCCATCGCTGAGCTGGCGGGTGCGGATGGGATTACGTTGCACCTGCGTGAAGATCGTCGACATATTCAAGACCGGGATCTCCGTGTCATGAAGGAAACGGTGCAAGTCAAACTCAACCTGGAGATGGCTGCCGAGGAGGAGATGACTCGCATCGCCCTCGAAGTCAACCCCGGGCAATGCACACTCGTTCCCGAGAAGCGAGAGGAAGTGACGACTGAAGGGGGGCTTGATGTTGTAGCGAACTTTGATCGCGTTAAGAGATGTTCCGATCAACTTCTGGCAGTGGGAATTGAAGTGAGCCTGTTTATTGATCCAGATCAAGCACAGATTGAAGCTGCTAAGAAGTTGGGAGTTCAGGCCATTGAACTTCACACTGGGAGATACGCTGATGCGATCAATGAAAAACAGCAAGATGAAGAGTTAGAGACATTGATCACTGCCGGTGAAGCGGCGTTGAACGAAAATCTGTTGCTGCACATGGGGCACGGTTTGACCTACCGCAATGTTGTACCAGTGGCACAGATTCATGGAGTGGGCGAGTTAAACATCGGACACAGTATTATTTCTCGGGCAGTGATGGTCGGTTTAGAGCAAGCAGTCCGGGAAATGAAGACATTGATCACCGTTTGAGACCGTTATTTTGGCGATCTGAATATCTAAGAAACGGGCTGCAAATTAATTCTTTCTTACTCTCATAAACATTTGTTGCGAGAAAATCTGTTGAGCGGTCACTGCTTCCTTCGTTATAGATGGACAACTTGAGGTTTGTTTCTCTACCTTACTTTGTAGAGGAAAACAATAAGTATGTGCGGATACTAGTTGCTGAAATGGTTTGATTTTTTGACCTCAATCAAACTCACAGGGAAGAATCTGATATCAAATGGGTAAATCGACAACTTTATACGCTGTGAGCGTTGATGAAGTGAAAGCTGCGGTCGGTTCAAACGATGATGCGATCTTAAATCGAATGTGTGAATTTGTCGCCAGTTTTCTGGCTGACGATGATGACGACGATGAAGAGAGCGAGGATATGTCGGCTGAGCATTCGATCTTCATTTCTGAAACGGAAAAATCACTTACCAGGAAACAGAGAGAACTCATGATTAAATCTGTGCG
>JABJMI010000568.1 GCA_018659505.1 Planctomicrobium sp. | reverse complement strand
GAGAAATCCATGGTGTTCAGGAAATTAGCCGAGTCATTGCAGTTGATCAGAATCCGATTGGAGCAACTCCCGCATCGAACCCAGCGACTTATACTGGTGTCTTCGAACATATTCGACAGCTATTTTCTAAATTGCCTGATGCCAAGATTCGAGGTTATAAGCCGGGGCGATTTAGCTTTAATCGAGCGGGTGGTCGTTGCGAAGATTGTGAAGGGATGGGGCAGAAGAAAATCGAAATGCACTTCCTGCCCGATGTCTGGGTAGAATGCGATACCTGCCACGGAAAACGCTTCAATCAAGAGACGCTCGCTGTCACATACAAAGGACATTCGATTGCGAATGTCCTTGAAATGAGCATCGGTCAGGCACTTGAACTGTTTGAAAACATTCCCAAAATTCGTGCTCCACTTGCGACACTCGCTGCGATTGGTTTGGATTACTTAACCCTTGGTCAATCTGCCACAACTTTAAGCGGCGGCGAAGCACAGCGAGTCAAACTCGCAGCCGAACTTGCGAAGCCCAATAGTGGTCGAACGCTCTACCTACTCGATGAACCTACGACCGGATTACACTTCGACGACATCGCGAAATTGCTCAAGGTGTTGAATTCTCTCGTGGAACATGGCAACACGGTTGTCATCATCGAGCACAATCTCGATGTCATTAAGACAGCTGATTGGATTGTCGACATCGGACCAGAAGCTGGAATTGGTGGTGGCTGGGTTGTCGGCATGGGGACTCCTGAAGACATCGTCGCTCAAAGTCAGACATATCTTTCCAACGGGAAACCTCGAAAGACCAAAGGGAAGAAGAAAGCGAAGGCAACCACTGATCGACCAACATTGCGTAGCTGGACGGGTGAACTCTTGAAGGCTGTTCTCGAAGGAGGTCAACGAGCGGATCTGGAAGTCTTTGACGCCAAAGAAGCAGCCCGTAAGAAGGAAGGCGATCTTGATATCTCCAAGGTCGGCAAGGACATTGCAGCCCCTTGGCAAAAGGATGGTCGCGAGTGGCATACCAATTCAAGAATCGCTCGCAATGGAAAAGATTGTCGCTGGGAAGGTGCTGCTCTGGCGATGGTTGTCGATCAATTCGCTGAAGTTAATGGACTCAAAGAAGCAAATTGGAATGATCAGGCACGCGTTGAAATCACAGCGAAAAAGAAGTCAGGAACCGGTTGGTTCTTCCATGCTCTCACAGGTGACGAGTGGTTATTGCGTCTGTACTTCCGCGTTCCCAAAGGAACATTCAGCGAAGCCGACCTGACGTCACGCATCCAATTGAAATCAGTGAATGAACTCGATGAGTTACCGATCTACAATCGCAGTGATCGTGTGCGTATCAATGAGAAGAAAGGTCCGTTTCAGGAAGTGATCTTCGATGTACACTGGCTTGAAGAGATTGACACCACAGAATTTAAAGTCTTTCTCAAGGATGCAGCCGAAGCATATCTCAAGCAAGTTGAGCAGATCAAAAAGATCGATCCCGCGGACCTGATGCCATGGAAAGTCTTAGAAAAGAAATGGCATTTGACTCGCAAAGGATTCCCGTCGAATAAACGTGTCAGCTGGAAACTGGATACTTTGGAGAAACTCTTCGATGTTATTGAAGGTCAGTTCGAAGGACTTCAAGCGGACTGGTCTAACAAAACTGGAGTTCAATACAAACATCCAGATTCAGGGAATCTCATCGCTGAATTGCAAACGAAACGTCGTGACGCAATTTATCTGAATTTAATCTCCGCTCCGGGAACATTCGCACTAGGGCAGGTTTCTTCACTTGGTAAAGACCGAAAGATTATCTCTTATCGAGGCGGACAAGAAGCAGTTCAAATTCATTTCACTGCAATGCCCCAAGTGAAATCTGCTGCTCTCAAAAAATTCCTTGCGGAATTTGTGCAGACTGTTTGCGATAGTGATTCTTGAATTACGAGCCTTTAGGCTGCCGGTTTTCTTTCCAAGAGATCGCAGCGATGACAGCCCAGAGAAAGAAGATGATGATCCCGCTAAAGATGGCGACTTCAGCGGTGTTCATGGTTGCTTTCTTTATGATTCGCCCACCGAGCCGCATCAGTTTTTCTGAGACTCGCTCAGGTCGAAGCATAATCTTTGAGGTCATGAAGATCAGAAAAGAAGCAACACAGAAGAATAGCGTCAGTTTAAGGAAGCGTTTCAATTTGACATTCATGACACGCCCTGTCCGAGTGAGATTGCCCATGTCGGATTCTTTACTCAATACCAAGTAGGGAATTCATTCTCATTGATCCGCGACCAAAGCTACCGAACCTGGGTTCAAGTGAAATCGCAACGCCGACATTGTCTTTACTGCGATCATATCCAAGACCGAAGTGTAATAAGAAATTCTCAGTGATTCGGGTAATCGTCAGCGACTGCCCGCGGTCAATCCCCTCTGCGATATCATAAGAAGCTCCGAATGTCGCCACATAAAGGTCAGGCGTCATCACGTAAGAGAGACTCGTCGTCAGCAATTGGCTTTCAATCGGTCCAGCTTCAAGGCTTCGATATCCGAAGTAGATCGATCCTCGCTCAGAGCGTTGGTTAAGGAAACCAATGTTAAAGACTCGCTGCCCCATGTCGAAAAAGTCGACAGCTCCACTTGCCAGAATGGAAGTCCGAGTCCCGACGTGCCAGGCGTAGCGACTCGTCAGCAAACCAAAGTCTTCGCCAAAATTGTCTTCGTCTGCATTCGGAAAGTAAGTGATCCCCATATCGAGTTCCATCCAGTCGACGATCCGAGGATTCTCTAAAGCACCAACCTTCGTTTGCCAGCGATGGTGCATCCCTAAACGCAATGCGTGCTGATCATCGACCAATTCATGGTAAGGAGCTGTGACACTACGACCTGTTCCAGAACGGACAGCATACAGGCGAGGATCAAAGACTTCTGGCAAGACGCCACCAAACTCCAGGAACTGAAAACGCGAGCGAAATCGTTCTTGGGCATTTTCTTCGAATGCGTTGTACTGTGGAATTCGATCCATGTCTTCGGAAGATTCTGCGAAGTAGTAGTCGAGGTCATATACCACTTTATGTGCCAGACCATTGAGACCGAGAATTGAACTTTGCACATGCGGCATGTATTTCGAGAACTGAATACTTGAGCGAACCCCTGCACTTCCATACCAACGTGTTAATTCATCGCCGGTAAGATCTTCTTGCCAATGTGCGACTTCTCCCAAAACATAGGGAACCACTTTGAATGGTCCAGCGTTGAATGGGAGTGTCAGTTCATGACGAGACATCGCCACGAGACCTTCGGAGTCAGCGTAATAATCAAGCG
>JABJMI010000627.1 GCA_018659505.1 Planctomicrobium sp. | reverse complement strand
TACGGTCGACTAGTCGCTGAAATGATCCTTAAATTCTTATCTGTCGATAGAATTCGTTGAGGCTGCTGAGCAGTTTGCTTCAAGAGCATCGTCTGATGATTGGTCAGCCATTGACACTGGTATCGATCTATCGGCTGCTCAGAGTCAAATTCTGGGAATTCACTCAGTGATTTTTCAGAGACCTTGGATCGACCTCTCTCTACGATCCAACTCCATCGAATTCCATCGAGAATCTTACTTTCACGATCTTGAGTTTTTGAGACTAATACTGCTGCTTCAGCACGTGCATGATCCCCAGTAAGTTCATCGGCTTGAAGAATTCCAACCGACCACGAGAGACAGAAAACCAACAGTAGGAATATGCGAACAGAAATTATTTTTTTGCTCACCAAATTCATATTCACCCTCATGTTGACTTGTACCAATGATTAAGTGACTGTCCTTCTGAAGCGGCAGAGTGGCTGTGACCAGCATTACTCTCCTTCATTTGCAACGAAGTCAGCAATCGATTCGTAGTCGTTTTTGAGGGAACGGTACAACTGCTGATAGATTGGGTAAGCCTGTTGATAGGTCGCTTGCGTCTTCTCACATGCTTTTGTTTCGGTGACGATACTGATGGTGGCGTTACAGGCTTCGACAACATCTTGATATGCTCCGGTCCCGGCGGCAGCTAGCAGGGCGACTCCATACGCCGGACCTTCTTCTGCGTTGATGGTGACGACTTCCTGTCCATAGATGTCTGCTTGTAGCTGTTTCCAAAACTGGCTACGCGCTCCTCCACCGGAGAGACGAATCTGATTAACAGGGATATCCATCTCTCGAATGAGTTCTAGACAATCCCGCATGGCGAACGTCGCACCTTCCATCACCGAGCGTGCGAAATGCGACTTTCCATGTCTTAAGCTCATTCCAACCCAGGCTCCACGGGCGTTTGGATCGGCATGGGGAGTTCTTTCCCCGGTGAGATATGGCAGGAAGAAGAGACCTTCGGAACCGGCAGGTGCATTCGCAGCCTGTTTCGTCAACAACTCGTAAGGATCAACGCCCATTGCAGCGGCGGCTGAAGACTCTGCTTGGCCGAATTGATTGCGGTACCATTGAAAGCTTCCACCCGCAGAAAGTACGCATCCCATGACGTGCCACTTCCCACGAACAGCGTGGCAGAATGTATGAATCCGACCACCGGCATCGATCTGAACTTCGTCACTGTGAGCGAAGACAACTCCGCTGGTTCCCATCGTTGCCGAGATCGTTCCGCGACTGACGATTCCATTTCCAATCGCACTGGCAGCCTGATCTCCACCACCACCTACGACTGGGACTCCGGCTGGCAAACCTAATAGCTCTGCCGCGGCTGAGGTTAAAGTTCCACTGACTTCCTCTGACTCGTAAACTTTCGGAAGCAATTCTGGGGCAATTTCTAACTTCGAAAGTAACTCTTTCGACCATGCTCGCGCCTTGACGTCCAGAAGCAGCGTCCCCGAGGCATCGCTGACTTCGCTGGCATATTCACCTGTGAGGCGATAACGGACATAGTCTTTAGGTAAGAGTATCTGGCGGACTCGTTCGTAGTTCTGTGGTTCATGATTACGCAACCAGAGAATTTTAGGAGCGGTGAATCCAGTCAATGCCGGGTTGGCAACCATCCCGATGAGAGCCTCACGTCCTCCTGCTCGCTCTTCAATCTCTGCACACTCTTGAGCTGTACGTTGATCGTTCCAGAGCAGTGCTCGTCGGATCACCTTTCCGTCTTGATCGAGAAAAACCGATCCGTGCATCTGCCCGCTGAGACCGATGCCTTTGACATCCTCTGGAGAAATCCCTCCTCTTTGAAGAACCAAACGGACACTTTCTGCGGAACCTTTCCACCAGTCTTCAGGGTCTTGTTCCGACCAACCGGGATGTGGGCTGTAGAGGGGATATTCAACGGTCGCTGAGGCAAGTATTTCTCCCGTTTCTCGAATTGCTAGGGTTTTGGTGCCGCTAGTTCCGATATCAATTCCAAGATAAACGCTCATGCTACTCTACCGCTGAAAGTTAGTTGTTATCAATTGATTAGGCTCTATATAAGCCTCTACAGTCTACAGAAGTTTTCCAAATGGTAAACTCGACCGTAGATCGTTTCGTTAAATCTACAGCAGCTGTTCCTTTTCGGGGAAATCGAGAACGAAACCCACTATCTTGTCATCAGATTGCTTCTCTCGCCTGCTGGAATTCCAAATCGATGAAGCCAGCTGTAGACTGAAAGACTCTCTGCAAGCAATCAAAACTGGATGTTGCGCTCGAGTCTCTTTGAATCATTGGAATCTCGTAATGCCGAGGAAAAAACGCTTTCAAGAAAGTTTGAAGATCGCGATGCGTGGAGCGATGGAAGCTTCTCTGAATGAACGCAATCTGAAAATCCAGTGGATGGTCTCAATAGTCGTTATTGTCGCGGGAGGTTTCTTTCAATTGCAGATGTGGGAGTGGTGTTTCTTGATTTTGTCTATCGGTGCAGTCCTCTCCGCAGAAACCATGAATACCGCTATTGAGTCACTCGTCGATTTACTGGAACCCGAACAGCATGAGTCTGCCAGAAAAGCTAAAGATTTTGCAGCTGGAAGCGTCTTACTCATCAGCATTGCAGCGTGCGTGATCGGGCTCTTGATCTTTGGAAATCACGTATTGCTCTTATTGAAAGCGTAAGAACTTTTCATGTAAGCGTTCACTCCTTCTGATTAAAAACTGAACATGAGGACGCGAAGGGAGCAGAGAAATAACTCCATCGAGATCTTCTTAACCACAAAAGTAAATCGCAAAATGGTTGAGAGTTGAGGGGCTAGAGTTGAGAGTATTTATCAAACAGCAACTTATTAACCAGAAACGTAAATAAACAGGGTTTGCGTTGGTCCCGGGTTCGACATTCGTTGCAGGTATTTACCTGTGGGAGTAATAAACAACAAAACAGGACATCCACCCCGGTCTCAAAGTTTGATAAAGGTCTTCACGTATGAGATCGATAACGTTTAGAAAGTGATGAGACTCAGAACCAATATAAAACTTCCTCTGCTCTCTCTGCTTCCTCCTGTTCAATCTTTTATCGGGAACAGTTAGCTTTTCATTGATCAATTCAAAATCAATTCTTTTTGTTTGATTGAGTTTCTTGATCGAAAGCGCACTGGAGCATCAGGGGCGAACCCATTCTGGACTGCCAACTCCTGAAAGAGTTTCAGCCCAGCTCTTTCAGCTGCTCCTAACCGGAAATGCAGATTCTGTGTCAGGTAGCGATAAGTTGTTTCGTATCGTAGCTTGAGAAGGTTCGCTCCCTCATCAGCGATTCTTTCAATCTCTTCCAGTCCCAAATTTCGTGCGTTGGACAGTTGTTGCGGAATGTCAGCGAGGTCGGTTTCTTGACGTGTCACCCACATCGCAAAAACGAACGGAAGTCCTGTCCAGTTGACCCATTCTTCTCCTAGATCCCAAGTCGTATGGAATTTCTCAGCGGGAGACTGCATCGCTCGATCACCAATCAGAAGAATGGCGTCTGCATTCGTGTCCTGAGTTGATTTATCGAGCGGTAGCTTCTGAATCTGTGGCTGCACTCCGTACTGTTCGTTCAACAAAATCTGTGAGAGAGCAGCACTCGTTCGTGAACCTTCATCCAGCGCCAAGGTTTTAATGTCGCCAGGATGAACTCTTGAATAAAGTTTGACTGATAGAACCGGACCATGTGTCGCAACGCAGGCGTCAGAAACAATTTCGTATGCAGAATCGAGGAAGGACTCGACTGATGGAATTAACGCGACATCGAGAAGACCATTTCCCAAATCGTCTGCGAGTTGGCTGGGGACATCAAGAATCAACTCAGCATCATCGGACAGATCATGCAAGCCCTCTATGAGTGGCTTGCTGTTCAGGTAGCTGACAGCTCCAATTTTGAGAGGTTTTCGCTGGTGCGACATCAACTTTTCATGCTGTCTATTTGTGAAATCTATCATCTGCCTCACTATCCCTAGCGTGACTTTTCGTGAATTATAGGCTGCAACCGAAAAGCCGCAATCGCCAAAAGTGCCATTATTTTGAATCTGTGTTTTGTAACTGTCTGATATGAATGGAACTGTAAAATCCTCCTGGATTACTGACAAAGAGGACTTTACCCAACAGTACATATACCGAATTCGATGGGAGTTTTTAACAAGAAAGTTCTATTCGCACATATTCTCCGAATTACTACTCATCGAAATTCTTAAAATGTTTCGACCTCGCGCCTCAAGACCTCCCGCCGAAGATGCAATCCCGTTATCTTTGTCCTGAGATGACTTCTGAGACTTTGTCTCTCAGAAGACTATTGATTGAGTTATTGTACTAAGAAGTTAGAAACAGAAATGTCGACCCCATTACGAGTTGGACTCATTGGTCTAGGAACTGTCGCCAGCGGTGTTGCTGAGGTATTGACCGCTCACGTGCAACGTACAAACCAGCGGGCTGATCGCGAAATTTCCATTACTAGAGTGGCTGTCAGAGATCTATCAAAAGTGCGGACGGTTGATATCCCCGCTGAAATTTTAACGACGGATGCGATGTCAGTCGCCACGGCTGACGATGTCGATCTCGTTGTCGAACTGATTGGTGGAATTTCTCCCGCCAAGGAACTTGTCGAAGCAGCCTTGAAAGCTGGCAAAGACGTCGTGACAGCGAACAAGGC
>JABJMI010000583.1 GCA_018659505.1 Planctomicrobium sp. | reverse complement strand
TTTCATCGTTTGAAATATCATCAGCCACTGCGGATTGCGCAACGCAAACCATGGCAACGCCGCTAAAGGCGAAATTGATCCAAGTCGTGGAAAGAATTGATTTCACGATCGAACACATTTTTGAGAAGCGTACTACCATTAGTGATCAATTCCCCACTTGAGCAGTTCGCTCATAGAGAATCATATGCCCAGCGACGACCGCATCGGCAACTTGCTTCGCACTCATACCATAATCAAATCCGACGCTGGAGATTTCATGCACCAGATTCACAGGGACCATGCCCGCGATCAGTTGCACGCGAATCGTAAACGGACCATGACCATGTGATACGGAATAGTTCGCATAACGGACTCCATCCACTTCGATGTTCTGTTTATGTTTGCGAGCACCAACTGGTCGACCTAAAACGGTGAACGGACGAGTTTCTGGACGAATGTATGGAAGCGGATCTAAGGAGTAAGGAACGTTTAGAATCTGTTCGCGTTCTCCGCCACGAACATTGCGTGTAATGAAACGAGACTGAAGCGAGAACAACTGTTGGTCGAGTGGTATTTTCCCGTTGTGAACATAGAAGGAATGGCTATCACGGACATCTCCATTCGGGTCGAGATCACCCGATTGGAATACTAACTTACCACGGCAATCCCACACTTGAGTTCTCAGATAGACGAGTCTCTCTGCATCAAAACCGGTCGGGACACCATGTCCTGGGGTGATATTAGAAACTGGAATTCGAAACTCCAGCTTACCACGAGAGTCATCAACAACTTCGATGTTCCCCAGGTGATAGCCTGCTCTCAGAATTTGATGCCGCTGCAAGTCTGCTTCGAAAAGAAGCTTCTTCTGATCTTTGATGATTGATCGAGCTTTCTTCCGTTTAAGTGAATCTTGCCATGCCACTGGGAACCTGTTTTGATCTATAATGGTTGCCTCAAACTCTTCTTCTCCCCAGCGACCATGATCATCGAAGGCGAGCCATTCTCGAAGTGTTGCCAATCCCTTCGCGTCTTCCGGCGCACATTCTTCACGAACAGCCTCGACGTTGTGCGGGAAGATTCCAGGATGGACGATGGAGTGATCAGGTCCGACCATCATGTGATTTGTGTGCTTGCGAGCAGGAGTTGCCTTGTCCCCGACAATCGCTGCCGGACCGAAGTCATAGCCTTCTGGCTTTCCTGGGACTCGCCCCATATGGCAGTCTTGGCAATTCGTTCCACATGCCGCAGCTGGAGAATGTTTGAATTCACTAAACGCATCTTCTAAACGAAATCCGCTCGGAGCGAAGACATCGTGGCAGCTTCCACAGAATCCAGATGTCGTAAGCTGAAAGAAGCGAATCGATCGACTGTGGATGTCTCTGCCTGGAAGTTTCGTACTTTCCGAAGTTTTTAACGCTCCGTATTCGTCCATGTTTGCCAGGACTTGGTTAAGAATATCACTCCCTCGTGGACCGAAGACCGCCTGATTGACTCCTCCGGTCACAAATGCCTGACGACCTGCTCCTTTTCCCCAAGCCTGATTGACGCGATGACAACTGATACAGGTGACCCCTTCGCGTGATGTCTGATGTCGATCCAGATTGCTCGTATTGATCGGTTCATTGCGAGCCATACCCACTGGAGTATGGCAGCGAATACAGAAGTCTCCATTCGTTCCGTTGGTAAGCTCCATCAACTTGTTTGACATCGCATTAAAAACGGGACTTAACTGAGCATAGGCATGAGGCGAAACGGACCATTCACGAAAATGTTGTGGATGGCACTTCGCACAGGTCTTCGCTGATGGATAGGGATCGCGCGCAAGTAATTCCGCATGAGTCAGATCAGCGGCTTGATTGATCGCTGCGGTCAACTGTGCGAGTTCAGAAGGAGTTTTTGTTTGTACCGCTTTTTCGACTGCCGGTGGTACTGGTGGATTCTGTGCTTGAGTAAGTGACGGATTGATAGCGACGAAAAGAGAAAGCAGCAGCGCGCAGTTCAGATGCTTGAAGACGATGCATCCCACCAGAGTTCCCCTTGAATTTGTCGACTGAAAGAGCCGGATCGGCAATATCCGCCTATGCTTGTCTGTTTAGAACATCCACATGATTGATGAACGATCCCCACTTCCGTTCTTTTCGGAAGAATCCGATCCATGACTTGAGTTGTAAATCCTGAAGCAGAATTCGGCTCATGTTTTAGCGTGTAACGCAAACGAAAACGTGAGCCTATTGCCACACTCTGAACTCACAGCTTCGGGAGTCCAGTTCAAAGCGGAGGTTTGCATTGCTTCCACTCTGGGCTCGTACTTCTTCTTTATCTCTTACGTGTCTTTACTTCTGAATTAGTCTCTTTCTCGATCCCGGTTTTGTGCGCGAAAAACCCTCCATAAACGGTGAAGCTAGAACGACATCAACAACGAAAATGAACAGTTTTGAAATTTCGCCGATGT
>JABJMI010000592.1 GCA_018659505.1 Planctomicrobium sp. | reverse complement strand
TCAATCAGACACTTTCCGCAGTTAGAGCGACTCAGTATTTATGAAACTGAGATCGACATGAATGTGATTGAAAAACTCCACGGAGAATTCTTTCCTCAATGTTATATCGGCGATAACTGGTGCTGCGGCTGCCTGAGTATTGGTCCTTTGAGCATTGATAAGTCGTTGAAGAAAGAAGAGTAGAAATTGCCCCAATAGACTCCAGCAACATTAAAGGTTAATCCAAATCGGAGTATTCTCATTGAACTCTCTTCAATACTAAACCGATTAGGCAGAGATGACCCTCGGATTGTGTTGCACTCAATTCAAGCAGATCACTGTCATTACCTCATCATAAAATGCTCACAGCAATTTGGTTGGTCGACAAACAGCGACTACTGCGAAACCGGAGATCGGTCGATGAGAGGCTGGCTCGATCATGCACATTGCCAGTTTCATTGGAGAACCAACGGGGAGATTCAGAGTTTCAATCATTGGGACCATCACTAGATAACAATTCGAGAGAATATTTCGCTGCTTCAAGTACTGTACAGCTTCCCGGAAAAAGACATGGTCGACGGTCCCAATATCTTCGGATCTCACCATGGTGAGATCGTTCTCGAAAAGTTGATTCCATCGCTGTAACTTTGAATAAATCTCTGCCTCAGTCTGAGCATTCTTGAGGTGAACAAATTCTCGGGCATCTGAGAAATTCTCCTCAACTAAAAGAGTAATGAACTCTTCAGCAATCGTTGTTTGCTGTTCCGGTCCACAGTCTGTCCAACCGCCGAAGCGAAGATGGTCGTAGGCAGTTAAAAATGCACCGATGATCATTAATGGAATTGCAATGCAGGCAGCGATGATGAGAGTTTCCAGAACGGCTTCCCATTCCGGCAGTTGAATCGGTATAAGGCCTGCCTCGATCAGGAAGTAAGTCGTTACACAAAAAAGGATAAGCCTCCTCCGGTATACAAACATAACCCCAATGGTTGCATCAAATGGAGTTAATAATGCAAGTTTCAAATGCAGGAACAATGTTGCTCGCTGAACGACGAATGCCATTATTCATTCATGCCAATAGTTTTAGAACTTGGTTTACTTATTCTTATAGAGTGGTTCAGACATGACTTTGGTCCGCGCGCCAGCTTTGAGTCCATTAATGCTGTTCTGTTTAGATGCTTGTTCCACTTCACGCACCGCCTGTTGGAGCCCTTTGAAGTCTGGAGCAGAGAGGCGAAATCCATTCAGCTTATGACCGACATCTGCGTATGTCTCGCGGATGCGGTAAAGTGCTTTAGGTTCGTCAGAATCATGGGTGTCAATTTCACAAATGAACAGAATGTGACCATCTGACTCCGAGGAGCCAACATGCGCATCCAAAAGTCGTGAGCCAAGCTCTTTCTGCTGCTTAGCATTCAACGGCACTTTGTGATGATAGGCAAACATGATCCAACACGCCCCCACATCTGCGAACAGGGTTTGACCCGGCAATGTCAAAACCAACGCTGTCACCAGACTGCACAATGTGAGAAATTTCATTGAAACATACCTCAAGTTAAAGCGGTGAAAAAATCGATCAAACTTACCCACAAAGTTCAGCGTTACTCTTCCTTGGCTGGTTCTGGTTGATTTTCGCGGCTGTTTTGAGTTCTACTTTCAGGCACTATCAACTCGGCAATCTCCAAAAATAGAACTTCTAATTGATTGTAGTAGTCATCTTCAGCGAGTTTGTTTTTCTGTAGACGTAAGAGTTCGATTTTCTTCTCTAGTTCATTTCTGCGGGCGATGATTTCTGGAGAGAGATGTTTATCGGTGTCGCTTTCGATGAGGTGGAACTGATGGGCACGAAAGCCGTCGAGTAGGACTCCCGCTTCTTCTGGTTGGGCGATCGCTCGGACACCTTGAAAGGCGGTTGCTCGCGTTCCTTTGCCGTCTCCGTTGTCATCGAGCAGTGAGTTCTCAGTCGGGATACGACCGTCGGCTTCGTAGAATTCTAATGTTTTGCGAGTTGCGATGAGAAACGCTTCCAGTAGCGAGGTTTGTTTGTCTTTGTCCAAGTCAGCTGCTGGATCGGCAATGGCACTAGAGAGGTAATCTCCGAAGTGGGAGAAGTTAATCTGTTCTCCGCTGCGGGTTGAAGTGAGCAGGATGCGATTCGCTTGAGAGAGTTTTTCAATGAACGGCGCACTTGATGAAGCACAGTTGATAACGATTGTCGTTCTGGTAATTGGCACGAGTAATTCATCAAGCTCTTGCGCCGAGAGGTCAGGTCCAGAAAGGTTGAACCGTGCAGTTCGACCATCGAAGGTTCCATGACCAATCATGACGATCCACAATGGTGACTGTGAGTCTTTGGCAACCTCATTGATCTTCTGCGTAAGGATAGCTTTCTGGCTTTCCTCTGCTGTCGTTTCCGGTTGCGAATGGAAGAGATTTACTCCCCCTTTTTCAGCAGCGACCTGCCAGCGTTTCGCCCAAGTCGAAAACATCTCGCCGTACTCTTCGGTTCCTGCTGAACCTTGAATGATGAGTAAATCACCACGTGAAGGTGGTTGATCCTCTTCTGCTTGAGATACAGAGCTCAACATACTGAGAAGCATTAGAATGAGGCACGGAAACTTCATGGTAACCCCTTCCAGCGACGTAATCCCCACTCACCCGCGAAGCAAGCTAAGGCGACTAAAAGAATGTATGGCGAATGCCAGAGTGGAGTCGATTGAATTTCGGTCTTCGGCATCTCACGTTGTGGGAGTGACTTCACGAAGTCGCTCAACTGATCGGCAGCGACAACCTCACCACCGGTTCTTTTTGCCAGAGATTCCAGAGCTGCCAGGTTTAACTCAATGTTTCGAAATTCCTCGATGTCAGGTTTGTGAGTCCAACCGACATGTATAACTTTGGGAATTGGATCGCTTTCATCAGTCGCACTG
The DNA here is from genome assembly GCA_018659505.1 of Planctomicrobium sp. Taxonomy (GTDB): domain Bacteria; phylum Planctomycetota; class Planctomycetia; order Planctomycetales; family Planctomycetaceae; genus Thalassoglobus. The sequence goes on along the minus strand of JABJMI010000592.1, from coordinate 5,172 downwards.
ATTTCGGCTTCGAACGGACCTTCCAGACGCGGCAAGTAAGTCGCTGAGAATAAACCGGTTTCGGTGAGACTTGGTTCTGCAGTCAGTTCAATCGTTTTCCCGTCTGGTGCTTTGATATTCATTTTCACGACGGAATTTTCTCTCGGTTGGTATTCCTCGTCTCGTAAGCGAACTTGTAACTCGACGGCTGGCACGTCACCGATTTGAGTCCATTCAACTTCCGCTTCGATACGTTGAGGGACATCAGCAACCAGCCACCTGAGCATTTGTCGCCAACTTTGCCCGAGATCGTCGTCCTCGACTTCCTCTCGCTTCATCGACCACCGCCATAAATCCCCAGCGAGCACTGCCGCTGCACGTCCTTGACCGTATTGATGTGCAACTACTGCGGGATGTTTCGCTCCGTTTTGGTCTTCCAACTCGGCAAAGACCCTTGAACCCGGTTTTGTTTCGCGGGTTGAGTTGAGAATCTCTAACGCAGGGACTTTCCCCAATCTTGTCTGCTCTTCAACTTCGGTGGAATGAACACGCATCCACGGTTCGAGCCAACCCTCTCGCGTGAGGTTCCATTTCAATTGGTTGCCTACTGGTTCTTCAGTCTGATCGAGATAGATTGGCAGTACATCCCGCAGCGGAGTCTTTTGCCATGCACCGTGACGGAAAGAATCTCTGCCGCCCAGCATGAGCAACCCACCGCCCCGCTCAGCGACAAAGCGGTCGAGCAACTTCTGTTGATCTTGTGAGAAGAAACTCGCTTCGACGTCGTCGAGAATCAAGCCGTCATACTGGAAGAGTTCCTCTTTCGTTTTTGGAAAACCACCGCTTAGTTCCGCTTCATCTCTCGTGTTGAGGCGAATTAGGACAGCTTCATCGAATGATTCCGTCTCTTCATCTGCCTCTCGATCTTGACCACGGAAGAGCGAGTTCGCTTCTTCGCCAACACGCCCACGGAAATCGAATTTGGCTTCCTTGCGGGCAATGCGAATCAAGCTGACAAGATGAACCTGTTTATCTTCCGAAACAGCTCGGTTGAAGAATTTGTACTCCCAGTTCGGACGACCACCCACGTACAGGATACGATTCTTGGTTCGTTTACGGTTCAGCGAAATGATTCGTTCGTTGTTTGCCAAGGTCGCTTCGTCTTCGAGTGGAGTTCCTTTCTCGTCATCTGCTTGCAGCACGCTGAGGTTGTAAAAGAACAGACCATTCGCATCCGCTTTAATTTCGATGTCGTTTGGCTTTAATTGAAAGCTGATCGGGACAGATTCGTTCGGTGGGATCGTCAGTTGCTTTCGCTGCGTTTTTTGATCATCTGCCTGACCAACCTGAAATAATTCGACTAGAGCCTGAACCGGATCAGAAGATGTCGTCGAGAGAACTCCCGAAATCACAACAGGTGCGTCTTCAAAAGGACTTTCACTGACGCTGACCTGATCAATTGAAATATCGAACAGGGAAGTCTCCGCTGACTTGAACACCACTGGATAAACCGGAACATTAAATTCAAGAGAATCCAAATCATTGATGTCGCTAGCATTCCCATCGGTGAAAAGTAGAACAGCAGCGAATGGCTGAGATTGCAGGTTCTGGGACAAGTCTGTTAGTGCATTGGCTAGCTGACTACGTCGACCATCGAAGGTGAGTGCTTCAATACTATCGAATTTGCTTAAGCGTTCAGCGAACTGATATTGCCTGAGATCGAAATCCTGAGTCAATCGCGTGAGCCATTCAGCTCGGTCTTTTTTGATGAGGTCGACCACCTGTGAGGATCGAGACTCCTCGTCCGCATCTTGAATCTTCATGCTCGCACTATTGTCAGCGAGCAAGGCAATGATGTTCTCACCCGGTCGAATTCGCTGACGAACTAATGTCGGGTTCAATAAGCAGATCGCGACTAAAGCAATGCCTGTTATTTTTAATAGAATGAGAAGTGATTTGAATCGACCTGATTGTGAAGCAGTCTTGTACGAAACGAACAGTGCAACAAGAGCAGCGACAACGATCCCCACGACCAGCCAGACCCACTGCTGGTTACCAAATTCAATGGCGCCGATAAGTGGATCAACCAAGAGCAACATGGACTCCAATTTAGTTGTAAGGATGTGTGAATTTAGAATTGTACAATATGAGTCACAGTCCAGGACAGCAAGTAGAGAGAAACAGCTAAGCACACCGTCACAAGTTTAGAGTTTAACGGCAAGCCGTAGGCGTCGAAGTTTATCGTTAAAAAAAAGACGCCTTCGGCTTGCCGTTAAACAAGTCATCTCGTACTGCTTGTATTCGTTTCGCTGCTGAATTAAGTTTTCTGTTTATGGCTGCGAGAAACGGCTCGCATGATTATCGATATCAATCCAGGAAACGAAATGCTCCGATTACTTTGTCTGTTTGCTTTCACGATTACGGCAGTCCCATCTTTCGCTACGGAGCCGATGAATGTCGTTTTCTTTCTGGTCGATGATTTGGGACAGAAGGATATCGGTATTGAAGGGAGTTCGTTCTATGAGACTCCACATATTGATGGGCTCGCGAAATCCGGGATGCGGTTTACGCACGGGTATGCAACTTGTGAAGTTTGTAGTCCCTCGCGAGCCAGTATCATGCTCGGGAAATACCCTGCTCGGATTGGAATCACTGATTGGATTGGTGCTGCGACTGGGATGCGCTGGAATCGTAACGACCGGGTACTCCCCGCAGAGAATTTAAGCTCGCTGCCGCATGAAGATATTTCGCTCGCAGAGGCAATGAAGAATGCGGGTTATAAAACATTCTTCGCTGGTAAATGGCATCTCGGCGGAGAAGGTTCTTTTCCGGAAGATCATGGGTTTGATATCAACAAAGGTGGTCATCATCGAGGTTCTCCTCCCGGTGGATTTTTCTCTCCTTATAAGAATCCAAAACTGGACGATGGACCAAAAGGAGAATCGTTAACTTTGCGTCTTGCTTCCGAAACGGTTGATTTCATCGAAGACCACAAAGACGAAAGGTTCTTTGCTTACTTGTCGTTTTATGCGGTTCATGCACCGATTCAAACGACGCCTGAGCTGCAGGCGAAATACACGCAGAAAGCGATTGATGAAGGTCTCGCCGATAAGAGGTTTCTCTTTGATCGCACGATGCCGGTTCGACAAGTGCAGGATAATCCAGTCTATGCCGGGATGATGGAAACCGTAGACCAAGCCGTAGGACAAGTCTTGAATAAGCTGGAAGAACTCGATCTTGCCAAGAACACGATTGTCGTCTTCACCAGTGATAATGGAGGTGTCTCTTCGGGAGATGCCTATGCAACTTCGAACCTGCCGTTGCGAGGTGGCAAAGGTCGACAATGGGAAGGCGGAATCCGTGAGCCATTCTATATTCGTGCACCGGGGGTGACTGAACCGGGATCAACTTCGACGACCCCTGTTACCGGAACCGATTTCTATCCAACTTTACTCGAACTGACTGGCATGCCGCTCAAGCCACAGCAGCATGTTGATGGTGTCAGTCTTCTTCCGTTGCTTACAGGTAATGAAATTAAAGATCGTGACTTGTTCTGGCACTACCCACACTACGGAAACCAAGGCGGCGAACCGTGTGCGATCATTCGTTCCAAAGACTGGAAGTTGATTCATTACTATGAGGATGGTCGAGATGAACTATACCGCCTCAGCGAGGACATTGGTGAGAAAACTGATCTGGCTGCTGATCATCCGCAAGTCACACAGCGATTAAGGAAGAATCTCGACGACTGGTTAAAAGAAACCGGGGCATTGATTCCAGTGCAGGATAGTCGCTGCGATCCAGTCAAGAAGAAGCAGCAACTCGAACAACAAAAGACGAAGCGGCTGGAAGCATTGGAGCGATCGCACGCTAAATACTTTGAATAAATAACAGACATGCTTTCGCCACCCACATAAAGTGAGTGGCTAAACATTACTCGCAATTCAATCATTCTTCTAGAGCACGTTTCGCTGAGCGCATTGTGTTCGACATTTGATCGATTGCGGGCATGACGGTTGCCACTTCATTGAGCAGTGGTTCGATGACATCTTCTTCGAACTGTTCAGCCTTTTGATCTGCCCACGCTTCTCTAACGACTTCCCATGCGAGAGCCAATTTCTGCGTGGCATCTTTTAATTGACCAGCTCCGGAACTTAAATTTCCAATAGGCATGAGAATGGATAAGAGTTGGGGGTTTAAAGTTGAGAGTGAAAGATAGTTAATTGTAGGGCGGGTGAAGCAATTCGAATAATGGTAAAGGTGGGTTACGTTCTCAACTTTGTGAACAATTTGACGTTTGTAATATAAAGATTACTGAATTGCGAAACCCACCATCACATTGGATTGACGAACTCCACCCACCCTACGAAAACTTAAATTTCCAATTGGCATTTTGAACAGTTTAGAGTTGAGGGTTTAAAGTTGAGATTCATCACTGGGTCTTGCGATCTCGGCATACGATTCAAGGATTGTGACTGCTTTTTCTAAGCGAGCAACGGCTTTCGGCAAATCGTTGTCTAACAATGTTTGTAGGCCTGCCATTCTTCCCTGAAATTCGTCGGCGTCATGATGTAAATGATTGGCGACCTGTTTGACGAACTTCATTTGATCCTGGCAATGTTGCAGTCTTTGCTTGGCACGGGCGTATGCCTGCTTCTCTTCGATGCACGATGGGCGATGACCTGCGACGGTTCGCATTAAGCAGGAATCCATATTCGACCGTGTTTGTGCGACTAGATCGAACCCGCGCTTGAGTTGACCATTCCAGTAGAACGGTCGATCGTGTTCGATCCATTCGAAGGTTCGCTGCAATTCCATCACCATTGACTGTACCGCCACAGAAGCGTCATCGATGTATGTGATCAACGCAACACGAAAATCCCGCAGGGCAGCGATGCTTCGAATATTGGCGGACATGTAAAATCAGGAATTAGGAATTGGGAGTTAGGAAAAGTTCATTCACAAAGTTTAGCGGCACACTTCATTGTGTGCTGCCCATTCAAGTTCGTATGTGATTGAAAAACGTACTTGGGACGTCTGTTCGCTTTGCTTCCTTAAATACAAACGGGTAATAACAAAGTGATTCAACATTTTTATTTATTCAACTTGCGTTGGTATTAAGTTCGAATACGTCCCGGGTTGAGCTTACGTTTATTTGGGAGCACATTGGTTAGCACACTTTAAGTGTGCTGC
>JABJMI010000588.1 GCA_018659505.1 Planctomicrobium sp. | reverse complement strand
TTGCGAAAATCAGTACCGTCGGTCGATTCCACGATTGCGACAGTTTCCAAATTTGGATGCTGCCTGAGAAAGCGGTCATCCCACCTCGCTTGAATTCTGGTCGAGTCCGTCTCATTGATGACACTTTGAGTTAAAGCAAGTCGAACATGTTGGTTGGCTGCACTTGCTTTGAAGCCAACAGCCCACCGAATGAGTTGTCCCCAGAAGCGGTGATGATATTGATCACCCACACGAAATCGCCAACGCCAGGTGCTGTCGATCCCTAACCACAAGACTTGCCCGTTGCCAACGTAATGCTGCACTGCGATTCCACTCTGCCGCTCGTTTTCAAGAGTCAATCGTTCACCGGGTGGCAATGCCGCAGCGAATACAGTTGCTCCTCCTTTTGCGTCACCGGTAATGCCCCAGCTATGCCCTGGTAACTGAGACCATATTTGTCGGGACTCAACCAGATCCTTCCCCAATTGGAACATGGAAAGTTGTTCACCATCAGGCGTGACTGAAAAGTGGAAACCTCTTTGAGGCGGTGGCAAAGTTTGGTTCGCTCCGGCTAAGTCGATGACTCTCATGTTTTCAATCGGCAAAAGCGAATTCACAACCGTCCCTTGGTATGCGAGAGGGAAATCCCTTTTCCCGGCGGTCATGACAATTGTGCCTCCTTCATCTCGGACATATCTCTCCAGGTTTCGCCATTGTTCCAGTGGAAGATGTCGTGAAGAAACATCTCCAATAATCACACAATCGTAATTGGCAAACTGAGTCGACCGACCATCAGTTACTTTCAGCTTCGAAAGTCGATCTGCAAAGAATGGTTCGTCTAAGATGCCCAGATACGGTTGTTCGAAAACGATCTCGTCGAGTTCGACTCGTTTATCTCGCTGTAGCGCAGTATGCAGAAACCGAAATTCCCAGCGACCTTCGCCTTCTAAAATAAGCACTTGGGCCTTGTCATCCACCACACTGAGCGAAAATTCGCGGCTATTGTTATCGTCGCGTAGTTCAAAGTCAGCGATGTCAGTCCGGATGCGAAAGCGATGCCGTCCAAGGTCTAAGTCTTCTAAAGTGAACGGGATTTCCACTGACGAATTGGTTGGCGTCAGCACTTGTTTTAATGGCTCTCGCTGCGGATCATCGAGGAAATCGAGATAGACTGTGATCTCTTCTTCTTCGAAACCGAAGGCATGAACGATCGACTTCACAACAGGCAAGTCATCCTCGAAGACTGTCTCTGGTGCATCAATATGAGAGATTGAAATGTCTCGGGGACGGTGCTCGGAACCGATCAGTACAGTGTTTACCGGGACACCAAGCCCCGACACTCTACTCACAAATTTCTGATGATCTCCAACCGAAGTATCTCGACCGTCCGAGACTAATATAATCCCAGCCAACGGGATTTCGGAATCGGTACTGAGTGCAGAATTCAATGCCTGAGAGAGGTCCGAAGATTTGCGTTTCAGTTGAACTTCTTGCCCTTGAAGTAACTCCTTAAGGAATGTTTCTTCGACATGGGTTTCATTTGTCGCAAAGATCGCCAATTCAATCTGCGCATTTTCTTTGAGAGCTTCCAAAACTGAATTGGAAGAAGTGGTAAAGGCTTTTGCAGCCAATTCCAGTCGTGAGTACTCTGTCACTGTCTTAAGAGTTTCTTCGAGATCCTGTTTTTTCTGGGCAGATCGTTGTTCACGACGGAGCGGATTCGGCTCTTCCTCTGCGGAGATCCATTCAGGTTCTTTGCCTGCTTCGAGAGAACGTATCCACTCGTTTGATTGTTCTGCTTTGTCCCCGTTGCCAAACATTCCCAAGGCACGTCCCCAGCGGAGTTTCTCAGTCATCTCCGCATGTTGGTCTCCTGAGTCCATGCTTTCTGAAACATCAAATGCGAGTACGACACGCCCGAGTGTTTCATCTTCGTACGACCAGATCCAAACTGGTTCGAGAAGAGTTAAGAATACAATTAGTACGAGAACAAGCCGTAGGGAAAGAAGTATCAGCCCCAGTGATTTCGAGATGAGTTGCCGCTCGTACTCATGCAGTTTAGCAATAAGTGCGACAGCAATCGCACAGGCGAGGCAGAGTGTCAGCCAACGAGTTCGGGACGTCATCTGCTGAAAAACAAGTTGCCAGTCACCAAACATTGAGCTGCCAATAGCCGAAGCGACCACAGCGATTAAGCTGGCAACTCCAACAAAGACGAGACTCAACGAAATAACCGGCAACCACTGACGCAAACTCATGTCCTCTCTGTTTGAAAAAATGTTGTCACTTGTAAGTAATCAACTTCGCTGATGAAGCCATACGTTTCACTTCTTTAATTTCACTCTAGTCACTATCCCTGGTCTGAGGAGAATCAATGCGAGTGGGAGAACTGGGAAGGATATGTTGAAGCCGTCTATTACAGAAAGACTGAGTCGATAGAAAGCATTGAAAAAGTGAAATTGAAAATTGTAAAGTGGAAAATGATTTCAATTCGCACATTATTTTGCATTTTTCAATTGTCAATTTACACTTTTCAATACTCCAAATGGTTGTGAACTCGGGTCTCAACTGACGTGATGATCTTCGTGTGACCTTGTGAAATTTTCAACAGACCACCCTAGTTCCTCAACCGCTTGACCAAGCGGCTCTATAAGACATCCCTACAAAGTAGCGACTTCTCTAGCCGCGCTACGCCTGATCGTCCGCTGCTTTTTTATATTCCATCAACCTTCGATTATAAGCAGCGATGACTTCTTTGTGCCTGAGTGTTCCCAATATAACCATACGGTCTGAGGAATCAACAACCGGTAATTCATCGATGGCAACCGCTGTGAAACAACGTAAAGCGGTATTTAAATCATCTTCTGGAGAGACGCTAACAACATCGGAATTCATCACATCTCGCGCATTGGCAAGTTTCCACAGAGTTTCATCATAGAGATAAGAGCGGACATCATCATTCGAGAAAATCCCGACCATACGCCCCTCGGTATCGACAACAGGAAAGTAGTGTTGTCGAGTTCTGGCGATGGTGTGGACAATATCGTCTAAGGACATTGCTTCGGGAATATGAACGAGCAATTTTCGCTCCTGATAAACGTCTTGAACTCGTATTCCTTCGAGAATATCGACTAAGAAATCTCCGCGATGGGCAGGTGATTCCAAGCGAGTTGGAACCTGCTTCGAATAAAGCTTCCACGGTCTGCCCATGACATACGTCAGAGTAGAAACCCACATCGTCGGCAGCAGTAAACCATACCCGCCGGTCATTTCCGAAACCATAATGATTGTGGAGAATGGAGCATGAGCACAACCTGCAAAGAAACCGGCCATGCCGACGATTGCAAATGCTTCAGGATGAGGAACAAGAGTCGGCCAGATCTGTTGAAAAGTCAGTCCGACCGCTGCGCCGACACAACCTCCGATGACCATCGAGGGACCAAACACTCCGCCCGAGCCACCGGAAGAAATGGTCAACGATGTCGTGATGATTTTGACAGCTGCAATTGTCAATAATAATGGAATCCCCACTGATGATGCAGATGTTAACGCGTTCTGTAAAGTTCCATAACCAGTGGCAAGAACAGCGAGTGCCTGTCGTTCCTCTCCCCAAATCTTGAAGAGCGTGATCCCGATCACACCCGCGATCGCTGCACCAATGGCAGGTCGAACCATACGTGGGACAGGTAGTTTTTAGAAAAGATGATGAACACCGTAAAAGACTTTGATGTAGACGATTCCAAAGAGAACAAGAACCAATGCAA
>JABJMI010000145.1 GCA_018659505.1 Planctomicrobium sp. | reverse complement strand
TCTTTTTTCAGCCTTGCCCCTCGTCCCTAGCCCCTTGACCTTACACGGCTGGTTCTGCATCAAATGGGGTCGCTGCCGGTGCCCATTTACAGAGCTTTATTCCTAACTCATACAGGAAGATCAGCGGAATCATCATAAGCAGCATACTCATCGGATCAGCCGGGGTCAGCAGCATGGAAATAACCGCAATTGCTAAGACTGCCATTCGTCGCTGTTCTTTGTACTGTTGTGCCTGGAAGATAGAAATTCGTTCCAAGAACAACATTACCAATGGCAATTGAAAACTGACTCCGAACATCAGTGGTAGCATGACTGCGAAACTGATCCACTCTGAGATACGAATCTGGGGACTGATGTCTAATGTTGAGTTAAACTTCAACAAGAAGTTGAGCACAAACGGAAAGACGGCATAAAAGCAAAACGCAGCGCCAACTAGAAATAGTCCGAGACTTAAAGATCCATAGAGATGGATATACTTTCGTTCATGGGGATAAAGACCCGCTGCAACGAATTGCCACACCTGAAAGAAGATCCAGGGACTCGAAAATACCAGTCCTGCTATCAGAGAGACCTTGATATAGGTCAGAAATGCTTCTTGCACGTTCAGGGTCACGGCTCGACGCGACTGTTCTACGGTCGCCTGAAACTGGGCAAACTCTATTGCTTGAAGTGTGAGGGTCACTGTTTTCTGAGGAGGAACAACCGTTGAGTCATCTGCTTCGGTTGGTGAATCTTGTGTTGTTGGCGGCTCTTCTGCCTCATCAGTCTTGGGAGTAGTTTCAACTTGAGTGAAAGAACCGGGACTCGCTTTGCGAAGTGCGTTCTCTAATTCATCGACCGGGATTTTTACTTTGACCAAGTCAGGGTGAGGGACTATTTCCTCTTCAACGACGTATTCTTCACCGGTCTCTTCGTCGATCTCCGTCTTCTTCGCTTTTCCAAAAACGAGTTCGCTGAAAGTGTCAAGTCCCCACTTTTCCTTAAAGCCATCCGGGACATCATCGTCGACTTTGACCTCACCGTATTTCGCGAGAGCTTGATCAATAGGACGCCTTATGAAATCGACGAGTTTGGTTCCATTGAGTAGGCAGATCACGATTGCGATCACCGCACCAATAATCGCTTTGATGAGATGCACCCGGAGAATTTCCAGATGCTCACCGAACGACATGGATGTGTCATCAAACAGGTCTTTTGTTGGCCGATTCATAGTATGAACTCGTGAATACCCTCAATTAAAGAATTCGCAGACGAAGATTCAATCGCGAATGTTGGTATCCACTCGGTTGTCCCGCGCTGGCAGGTCGATAGAGCAAAACTTGTTGATTGATCATAGAATTGTAAGGGACAGATTGCAATATGTAAAAAAGAACGAGTGACTGAATGTGAATCAAACAGTTGTCAGTAATTGAAATGGATCGTTTAGCAAGTTGCAGAACGTCACAACGAATCTGGCTGCGTCTGCTCCGTTCACGACTCGATGGTCATACGAAAGGCTGATAGGCAACATCAAGCGTTCCTGAATTTCGCCATCGATCATTTTCAATTCCTTCTGTCCTCGCGACATTCCAAGAATGCAAACTTCCGGGTAGTTGACGATCGGAGTAAATCCGACTCCACCAATGCCGCCCAGGTTGGTGACTGTGCACGTCGCTCCCTGCATGTCATCCATGCCTAATTTACGATCTCGGGCTTTGACAGCGAGGTCCGTCACATCGGCAGCGATTTGCAAAATGCTTTTCGATTCGCAGTTTTTGATCACTGGGACAACAAGACCATTCGGCGTATCGACCGCGCAACCGATGTTGTAATACTTCTTGTAAACAATCTCGTTCGTTTCAGGGTCGAGGCTACTATTGAATTTCGGATACGCCTGTAGACAAGTTGTTAGAGCCTTGATGACAATCGCTGTCATAGTGACTTTCGGACCATTCTTTCCGATGCCCTGTCCAAATCGTTTGCGAGCTGCCTCGAGGTCGGTGATGTCGGCTCGATCATGTTGTGTGACATGCGGAATCACATTCCAGGAAACAGTCAAGTTCTCAGCAGCGGTGCGGGAGAGCTTGTTCATCTTCTCCCGTTCAATGACCCCATGTCTGGAGAAGTCCGGCAATGGAGGCGGTGCTAAAGAGCCTCCCATGAGCGCTCCACCTGATTGCACTGCTGATCGAGTGGTCGTCAACCCGCTCAATTGCCCCTTCACATAAGCCTGAACATCTTCTTGCGAAATACGACCTCCGCTGCCTGTCCCTGTGACAAGTTGCAAGTTGACACCTAACTC
>JABJMI010000478.1 GCA_018659505.1 Planctomicrobium sp. | reverse complement strand
AGAGTGCGGACATCGCCTGATCGTATTGCGGACCAATTTTGTCTCGGTAGTCGCAGATCGTTCCTGGAGAAGATTTTGAACAGCCATGCGCATCCCAGGTCACTTCACCTTCCAATTTCGGAAAGGTGTTGATTTCGACATACTTAACGCCTGCTTGTACCAAGCGAGCGGCAGTCCAAAGAGAGGCTCCAAATGAATTGTCGCCGTATTCCTTCTTGGCTTTAGAAGGCAGCGATTGAAACTTAGGTGTTTCGAAACCTGATTCCTTGAGTGACTCTAAAGTAGGAAGTTGATCTGCCGATCCCAGCAGACCAGCTTGGTCTCCATGGTAGGCGTGGACTCCAGTCTCTTCGATCTGTCCACCCAAACGGACAGCGATCGGTGCTTCAGATTTCCTTTTATCCTCCAACAACTGCGCGAGAACATTCCCGATGTTCGGCGGTTGCAGACCCTTCTTCACTAGACTTCCGGTGAGTAGCAGTTGCAATCCACTTTCGTGAATCGGAGCGGCATCATGGTACAGCGAGCGAAGAACCACTAAGTCTTTAGCTCGCTGAGCAAGCTTAGGAAGTGATTCAGAAAAATGAACTCCTGGAATCGCTGTCTGGATCGAGCGACATGTCCCACGAATTTCTCTGGGAGCGTCCGGCTTAGGATCGAAAGTATCGTGTTGACTTGCTCCGCCATTCATCACAACTTGAATGACAGATCGCTGACCGGATTGTGTCGCAGCACGAGCATCGTTGAGAGAAAGTCCCACTACGCCAACACCTCCCACTGCGAGAAAATTTCTGCGAGACACAGAATTCAGGGATCGATTCAATTTTTCTTGGTTCATAAGAGATGTGTCCTGTATGCCATCCTTCAATCATATCAAATCATCAGGTCTAAGCCTTACTATCGTAGATAATCTCGTAGATTCTAGAGGATTTCACTCGGAACGGTCCAGAACTTTGATAGCGCAGACTTGAGTTCAACTGCAAAAATTTCGATTTAACACTTTCGTGTTTTTTGAGTCCGCGAATTGCCTTTTCATATTACTTTTAGCTGACTGCCACGAGACAGAACGTATACACTTTTCCTGAAAACGCTATAGTGACTGGTCTTACTGTTTCATTTTTCCAGGTTCGTTTCCTATGGGACTTTCCCTTTCGGCATATATCGAAGAATTAAATCAGCGGTCGGACCTGATCTGGCCGCAGCCGCCCGCTGCTGTCCCGCTGAAAGTCACTCCTTCTATTCAGCCACTTCCCGGAATCAAGGCTGTCACATGGTCAGTTTATGGGACGTTACTCACTATCGACCAAGGAGAGTTAGTACAGAACCACCCTCAAAAGATGCGAATGCAAATTGCACTGGAAAAGGTGATTAAAGAGTTCAACATGTGGTACAGCATGACCCGCAAGCAAGGACAGCCTTGGGAGGGACTGCTGATTCAGTACAACCGCATTCGTGAAGATCTCGGAATGCGAGGTTCCAAGAAGAAGGGTGACTTTCCGGTCATTGATTCGACAACGATCTGGAAAAAAATCATCGAGAAGCTCCAACAGAAAGAGTACATCTACGATGTTGGGAAGTATGGAGACCTCGACGAATACAGTGCGAAAATTGCCTATTTCTTCCATGCAAATTTACAAGGTGTGAAGGCAGTTGATGGAGCACGTGATACCCTCGTAGATTTGACCATGTCAGGGATTCGACAAGGCTTGCTCGCGGACGGTCAGATTTTCACGCTGCCGCAACTACTTGATTCATTACAACAGCAAGGTCGGTTCGCTTCGACAACCGAAGTGCTCTCTGCGGAAATGTTGACCATTTCCTATCAACAACAGGTGAGAAAACCCTCCATCTCGCTGTATGATTTCGCAGCGAAGTCCTTTAAGAATATCGGAATTCAGCCTAAAGAAGTCTTGCATGTGACTCATCGATTAAAAGATGATCTGGGAGTTGCAAAGAGATACGGATTTCGTACCGCTCTTTTTGCAGCGGACAAAAACTGCTGTAATGTGAAAGGCAGCGACGTTCGAGACCCCCAATACCAACCTGATCGACTGATCTCAGAAATTTCACAAGTTCGTCAGATCGTCATGCAATAAATCTAATCATCATTTACAAATAGATAATTTGAGTTGAGAGTAAGAAAACAAGATGCCAGCTAAAGCACTATACGATTACGCAGAGTACAACTTTGACAAGCCGATGTTCGACTTGAACGAAGTTCGCAAAGTCAATCCGCAACGCCACGAGATGGAGCAACTGACCGGTGTTGTACATATTGACCGGGAAAACCATGGGTTGGTCGGCTTTAAAGATGTCACCGATGATGAGTTTTGGATTCAAGGTCACATGCCCGGTTACCCTTTGATGCCGGGAGTCATGCTCTGTGAAGCCGCAGCTCAACTCGCGGGCTTCTATGCTCGCAAATATGATCTCCTTGAAGCGGGGGACTACCTCGGTTTCGGCGGCATGAACGACGTTCGCTTTCGTCGACCAGTCTATCCAAATTGTCGATTGATCATCTGTGCGAAGTCAGTCAAAGTAAAGAAGAAACGAATGGCTGAATTCGAATTTCAAGGTTTCGTTGATGGCAAAATGGTCTACAACGGAGTCATGATCGGCGTCCCGATTAGCCGTTAATAATCACGATACATTGAATAACTATTTTGCCGCCCACTTCGCGAAGTGGGATTTACGCGTGTTGAATAATCGGAAGGATAATTAACGGTTTGGGGATCAATCGAATTGAAAAGCGGTTTGAACAGAGAAACAGACTGAGGAAGCAAGAAGAGTCGCTTGAAACACCACAAAGACTCGCATGTTTTTATTGTTTTTAGTTCTCTCAAATTATAACGCAAAGGCGCCAAGTGGCAGAGAAGTGAAAGAACCAAGTAAGAACTCTTTGCACCTTCGCGACTTTGCATCTTTGCGTTGATTTTAGAATAGTTTCATAAAAGCTTTGAGCAACTGCTCTGCTCAGGTATCATCAACAGTTAATTAACTCTCGTCACCCAGTGGTCGGCAAGACAGACTCAATTGAATCTAGGAAATGAAATGCGAATCCCGTTCCTCATCCTGTCATTACTTTTTCTAAGTGCATCGTTTGCTCTGGCTGAGGAAACGGCTTCTCCTCCCAAAGCCTTTATCGACGGCACTGGACCCGGTTGGGTTCCGTTGGTTGAAAAAGATTTTGAGGATGTCAACGGAGACGATGACACCTGGACTTTTGAAGGAACAAATATCTTTTCCACCGGGACACCCATTGGAGTCAACCGAACAAAAAAACAGTACACCAATTTCGAACTGGTCTATCAATGGAGGCATCGCAAGGCTGCCGGGAATTCCGGTTCCTTTATCTGGGTTCCTGAATCTGCATTGAAAGACCTGCCAACAAACACTCTGCCTGCTGGTGGCATTGAAATCCAGGTATTGGATCACGGCTATGCGACTCGCTACAAAGAACAAAACGGGAAAGACTCGGATTGGTTCACAACAAATGGAGACGTCTTCGCTGTCGGAAAATCGACGATGAAACCGTTTCCACCAGTCAGCCCGAATGGTCGCAGAAGCTTTCCTCGCAAGAATCTAAGCAAAGGTGTCGACCAATGGAATCACTACTACGTGCGCGCGATCAACGGTGAAGTCCGCCTGTGGGTCAACGGAGAAGAAGTCTCCGGCGGCAACGAATGCAATCCCAAGAGCGGCTACATCTGTCTAGAAGCAGAAGGTTCCCCCGTAGAGTTCAAAAACATCCGCATCCGCGAGTTACCGTAGAAGAGTTAAGAGTCTAGGGTTGAAAGTTGAGAGAAGGTGCAAATCGAGCTTTTACCCTTGCCCCTGGACACTCGTCTCTAGACCATCCCAATGTTCGACGAAGCAAGTTACACCTGTGCCTCCTGCGGTGAGGAGATCATTATCCCTGTCGATCCGACTCAGGGACGAAGTCAAGAATACGTCGAAGACTGCCCCGTCTGCTGCTGCCCCATGGTGATTCAAATTGAAGTTTCTCCGGATGGAGAAGTCTCTTGCAGGGCGCATTGTGAATGATGACTAATTTCAGAATCGGTTGCATGCTATGAGATCAAGAGATTGAACTTGCCAGTCAGCTGACTTACTTGCTGAAAACAACACGGACACATTGGAATGAATGATCCCGGCTACGAATTAGTAAGCGACAGCTACACGGATACTGGGCAAGTTCCAAAGGACGAGAATCTAGTTTACAAATGTAAAATCTGTCTTAAATGTATCGCTTCAATACCTCAAGACAACGGAGGCTGCGAATGTGGAAATGTATTTATAGACAAAGATTATTGGCGGTTGGTCGTTGCGAATTTCAATAAATTCGAAGTACTTAGGGAGCTGACGTAGAAGAGGACAAATCGCTTACAATGTCTCTTTTTTCATAACGATCATAGCACTATCCTCAGCAAGCAGACTTCCTTTTCGAGTCACGCACAACGGAGTAGGGTAGCATTGAAGTAGAACCGGCTCCAACGGTAGGCGGTTCGTTTAGTTGCGTCCGGTAAAACCGGACTTTCGGAACTAAGAAAATATCACTCAGCCGTATTTATCTATTTTTCACTCTGAACCTGTTTCACCAATCAGCAGAAGAATTTGACAGAATCAAGATTAAGCTGGACGTCGAAATGTTTGCCTCACGGTGAGGTTACCGGACTTTCCGACACAATGTCGTCCAGAGAACCGTTAGACGACCTCAGTTAATCCGATGGCAACCATGGAAACGCATTGGTGGTTGATGCAATCCTCATTTCCAGCGCTCAACTGGGCGCGGCTTCGTTGCCGTGCCGATGGTTCCGCTGACGTCTTTGACATGGACGGACGTACTCAGGTGTTCTCTTCGCATCGCGACGCCGAATTGCACTTGCTCGAAGACGAATTCGTTCGATTCGCACGACTCAATGCCGACGACTTTCGTGATTTGGGGCTTGAGCGACATGAACTCAAGCCTCCGAGTGCTGCATCTGATGCTGACTTGGCGTACCTGATGTATCAGCATCGCACGTAGCGCCACGGTCGTCTAACATGGTTTTTACGGAGTAAATTGGCTCTGTTTTGTTATTGAGCGGGTGTGAATCCCGTCTGGGTAATCGTTAGCCACGAGCCCGGTATCGAGTGTTGCGACTGACTTATAAGTGACCTGCCATCGCCTTGATGGTGGGT
>JABJMI010000567.1 GCA_018659505.1 Planctomicrobium sp. | reverse complement strand
TAGGTCAGCGACATCGAGGACACATGGGGCGGGAGCTTGTCAGTAACTTAATTCGAGAATTGATTGACACAAAAGAGTTCCAGGCAGCGAAGCAATCTATTCAATATCTTGAAGAAGAGAAATATCAGCAGCAATACCTCGGAATGATCGCTGTTGCCATGGCAGAAAATGGTCAACCGGGAGAAGCGTTTCAGACTATTAACGAGATGACAAATCAGTCAGCACAAACATTCGCTCAAATTGAACTGGCGGCGACTCTCTGGTCGCTTGGTGAAAAGGAGTCATCAAATAACTTAATGAAATTTACAGAAGCGAAACTGGGCAGAGATTCATATTCAGAATATGAATCGCATTTCCAGACGTTGGTTAAACTGTATTCTCAAATCGGGAATCATGTGGAAATTCAAACTATTCTTGAACTGGCAAAAGAGGATTTACAGCGTATCCGCTTAATCGATAAATCGCTGCAAGGCTACGCTATAGGTTTTTCAGGGCAGGATGAGTCGTCTAAAAAATAGATTCATCTTTCAAATTGTGAACAGTAAATGAACTTCAGCTGAGTTCATTCCCCAGTGTCTGTTAAATGTCTACAATCCAGATTCTCAGAAAGTATCTATACGGTTGAATACATGTATCGTGTGACTCAGGAAATTGAATTCTGTTATGGACACCGCTTGCTGGATTACGATGGCAAGTGTCGGCATCTGCATGGTCATAATGGAAAGGCTGTGATTGTTCTCGAAGGAGAAAAACTTGATCATCGGGGCATGCTGATTGATTTCACCGATATTAAGAAGAAACTTCGCTGTTGGATCGAAGACAACTTGGATCACCGCATGATTCTAAGTGATCAAGATCCAGTCTTGGAACTTCTTCAGAATGCGGGGGAGCCGTTGTACGTAATTGATGAGAATCCAACCGCCGAGACCATCGCTCGAATCATTTTCGAACAAGCTCGCGAGCAAAAATTACCAGTCGTCGAGGTAAGGCTCTGGGAGACTTCTAAGTCTTGTGCGAGCTACCGCGCTTAATTTTCTTGGAAATTTTAGAGCAATTCATTTCGAATCTATTCATCGCACACTCACAATCGGGCACTTCTGTGAGCAGGAAAAATTCGTGTCGAATTCTTTGATGAGTATACTCACACGATAGCATTACCGAACCTCGACGCCGGAAAGGATTCAATGTCAAATTATTCAAGTATTTGGATAATAAATACTTGAAGCTTCACCAATTTCGACAGGGCTTTCGTTTAGTTCTGGTAGCCGAGTTTGGTGAAGAGGCGTAGGGGATTCTGGGTAAAACTGCGTAAGGTGGGGGCGATTTTATGAATTTCATTCCTCCTCAGCCAGTTGAGGGCGGCGTTTCTCATCGCTGCCAGGTTTTGTGGGGCGTGACCGCGAAAGATCGTACTGCGGTCTTCTGCCATCGCTTCGTCGCGAACATAATGCAGACCGTTTTCAATCGCTCCCCAATGGTCGCGACTGAGTGCCAGCAACTGTGCCGCGTTCGCTGAAGTGCGGCTCACAGAGGTGGTGAAGTAGCAGACTTCATTCGTCGTTTTGCCAGCGATGGTTCGCTTGCGTTCCACGCGACAAACTTGTTGCACTCCCGGCCAATTAAGATAATGATTCAGCGAGGTGGTGCTGGTTAAAGTTCGTCGTTCAATGCGACCGTGACCTTTATTAACCGTGCTGTGACGTTGTTTTTTAGCAGCCCGGCTGCGCTGTGCGTAGGGGGCCAGCATTCTCTTTTTGGGGCCGCTGGTGCGGCGTTGAATTCGAGCGAAATGTCGCGTAAAAGGCTGGGTTGATTCTCTTTCACCGGAAGGAAATAGTCGCCTCCCGAATCCAGTACCACTTGGCAAAAATCGCGATGAGTGAACATTGCATCCGCCACGACAACGCGACACTGCTTCATTACGCAGCCTGTTTTGTGATCGACCGCACTTAATAAATGAACTGCCTTTTCAAACTTTCGAAGCGTGCCACACAGCGTCTTACCATCGATGCTCAAGGCTTCTAATTCGGTCGCTTCAGACTCGTCGATTTCGAGTTGTAAATCATTTTCAATCCACTCGTTCAGTGCCCGATCAAACACCTCTGGGTCGAGCTTCATCAGGAAATCTCGAAAGCAATCCAGTTTGGGTGGTCGGCGGGTGTATCCCATCCAATGCCAGACGTCAACCGGCAAATCGTGGAGCCATTCCACAATCCCAGTGTAACCTCGGACACCGCACAAAAGACTGCCGTCAGCATGGCAGAAGATGAATGACGTCGTCGCAATTTCAACACTGAAATGAAAGGAAACGGTCGCCCACGTGGATCAGGTACTCGCAACAAATATGCCAACAAGCCCCCCTCGCAGGCAGCAACCATTTTGAAACCTCCTTGAAGTAAAACTCGATCTCCATAAACTCAACCAACAATACGCAGCCAGCCCAAAATGTAAATGGCAAAAGCCCTGCAATTTCGACCAGGTTTCCTTGACTCATTTCGCAGCGGGAGATAGAGTTCCTCTCTTAAAGCACCCGTGGCTCAGTTGGTTAGAGCGCATGCTTGACATGCATGAGGTCGGAGATTCGAGTTCTCCC
>JABJMI010000587.1 GCA_018659505.1 Planctomicrobium sp. | reverse complement strand
AGGGTGCGGAGGATCAATCAAGCACGGTCGAGATATTGTGACACCACAAAGAGGAAACTCGTGGAAACAGTGAACACAAACATCAACCTAAACTCGAAAGACTCCAATCTACTCGCCCTAGGCCTTCGGCACACCTTCGTCGTTTGACCCTACGTCGCTGAAAATCAATTTTCCGCAAGAGGCAATTCTACTGCTGGATCAAATTCTTCATACACAATCTGATCAGGTAGACCTTTCAGTTTGGTCACTTCGGATCGAACCGGTAGATGCTCTGGTGTTTTTAGATCCCAGACGAGACCGACTCGCTGAAGGGTCAACAGTGCCCACCAGCCGGGGTCGTGTTGGTGAGGGTGATGTCCTAAACGTGCGGATTCAGGGTATGCGTGGTGATTGTTGTGCCAGCATTCTCCCATGGTGAGCATTCCGAAGTGCTCAAGGTTGTACCCTTGAACAGAGTGTCCTTCGAGGTGGTAATCTCGTTCACCTATATTGTGAGCGAAGTAGCCGATGCACCAATGTCCGAACAGAGAGACAATGATTCGCACTGAAATACCCCACAGCACCCAGCCAATCCCTCCTGTGGAATAGAGCAGTAGTGCCAGTGGAAGGTTTTGCAGCATCCAAGTTTTCTGCATCAAGTAGTAGATGCGATTCTCTCGAATCTCCACTTCAATAGTGAAACGCGGAGGGCTTTCCAATTTGATTGTACAATGCAAGTTCCAGAGGGCATCTTTCCAGATGGGACTTTTGTGAATGAAGAAGGGGTGGCATTTCGGATGTCGCTGCGCCCAGTCGCGGATGTCGTGCAGCCGCAGCATGTCGAATGGTCCTCCCATGCCAACCAGTGTCCCCAAATGGACAAGAACGTATTCCAGCCATTTGTACGTTGAAAAGCTGCGATGAATGATGAGTCGATGCAGCCCGATCGTGTGACCGAGGCAAATGGTGAGAACTGTCAGGACTCCGAAGACGACGAGCGATGACCATGAGAAATAGTAAACCACAGCCAAGATCGTCAGCGTGAAATGAAACATCCACCATAATGACTTCGCTGGCGACCAGCGAACTTTTCCATGAACCGGGTTCGTTTCGCTCGTAAGAGGCTGCATTCTTTTGACGGCGGTGACTTGCATGATGTTTGACCAATCTTGGATGATTTGCTGCTCTAGACTGTGACCGCAATCCAGGAAAGGTATTAACAGCATTCATGAAGCAGTGATTTGTCGAACACATTAAGTGTTTGGCTAAACGGATGGCCTCGGCTCAAAAATGCAAAATTTGCATCCTTGCAGAAACTGCCGAAAAATTGATTGACACGTCTTGACCAAAATCTGCCGGAAGGGTTATCACTCGTTCCTCCTCTCTTACTTCTCCTCATTTTTCAATTCCCCACTCAATTCACCAACGTATTAACTTCTGCAAGACGTAGAAGGTGTCTTCTCAAACACCATCCCACTCTACGAGGAGCTCAGTTAGTGCGCAGACAGGAATCTCATGTCTGTTTCCATCCCACCAGCTACTATCCGTCCAACCGGACGCGTTGCAGCGTGTGCCAAAGATGTCGCTGCTCAGCAGCATCTGGAACTCGCAATTCGACGTAACGGTTATGAATCGATTGCCGTCTCATCAATGGAAGAGTTAAGAGCTCTTTTATTGACGGAAAATATCGCGGCAGCGGTCATTGATGAACCAGAATCGATTGAAGATGTCGAACGGCTCGATGCAGAAATGCGACGAGTCGACCGACCAACGCAGTTCATTCTGCTCCCTTCAATTGGTCAACGCCTGAATACACCTCGCTCGGTTTCGTGCGAATTTGTTGAGCCACCACTGACTCCTGAACGCATTGGTCGTTCATTGTTTTCGGCAGTCGGGCGAGCACAGTTGATTTCAGAGAATCTGGAATTGAAGCAGAAGCTCGAAGGACGCATGTTCGACGGATTAGTCGGCGTGAGCCAAGAGACTCGTGAACTGCGAGCACACATTCACTCCGCTGCTGAACATGATCAACCGGTACTCATTACTGGAGAATCGGGTTGCGGTAAAAGTGAAGCGGCACGTGCGATTCATCTGACTCGCTCGGGACCTTCTCAGCCATTATTGACGATTCGCTGTAGTCTACTGACCTCAGATGCAGTCAAAAAAGAACTCTTCGGCGACGAAGAAACAGAAGGTCGTTTTGCGACAGCAGCGGATGGAACTCTTGTCTTTGAAGACATTGAAGCCTTGACGATTCCGTTACAAATTCAAATTGCGGAAGTGATTCGCAATAGTGCCTATCGAGTCGATGACACTTACATTCCTTTGCGAGCGAGAATCATCGCGACCACCACTTCAAATCTGCGTAAGTTGTGTGACGAAGACAAATTCGAAACTCGCTTGCTCAACTTGATAGAGCGAAACATCATTCAAGTGGCTCCTCTTAGATCACGCATTAGTGATCTCCCAGGACTCGCAGAACACTTCGTTCAACAATGTTGTGTGCGAGAAGGTCAGCATCCCCGACGACTTTCGGACGAAGCCATTGCTCGACTGGAAAGTCATCAATGGCCCGGCAATGTGCGAGAACTAGAAAACGTCATTAATCGCTGTTGCTCACTCGCTGGGACACCTGTGATTACTTCTGAAGAGTTACAACCGTGGCTTGAACAGAAAGAAGAATCGACCGAAACCCCTGGTTTGACGTTGAAAGAAATGGAACGCAAACTGATCGAAGCTACGTTTAATCGCTTCGGTGGAAACAGAGAACTGACTGCCAAAGCATTGCAGATCGGAATTCGAACTCTGTCAGGGAAACTTAGAGAATACGGCTACCCACCACGAGGTGGTCCAGGATCAAACCGCAAACAAGTACGTGCTGCTTAATGGTAGCACAACAGGTTCCCCCCGAGGCCGTTCAATATTGTTGAGCGGCTTTTTTTATTGCCGGACACTTTAAGTGTCCGGCAAAACGCGCTTTCGCTTATTTCTTTCCAAAGCAGAGAATTCGTCCGTTTGAGGATTCTGTACCGATGACGAGGTAACCGTCTGCAATCGCTGCGGAGCCTGCGATCGATTGCTTCGCTGGAAACTTCCAGACCTCTTTGCCGTCTTTGATGTTCAGACCGTAGAGATTTTTATCTGAAGACCCAAAGTAAACGCGGTCACCAGCGATCACTGGGGAAGAGTCGACTCTTCCGCGAGTGGCGAAGGACCATTTGAGTTCGCCGCTTTTACGGTCAATACAATGCACATGTTTGTCTCGGCTGCCAATAATAATGAATTCATCAGTTGCAGCTGGAGACGAATTCATTTGCTGATCGCGTTTCGGAATTGAAAAATCCCATTCCTGTTTCGAGTCTTTCCAGTCGAGAGCGAATACAGTTCCGCCATCAGTTCCGAAATACAATGTGTTGTTTTTGAGTGCCGCCGATGCCAACAACAACGAATTGAGTGGAACTTCTTTGGCAGTCGTTCCGCCTTCGATTTCAAAAACACGCAACACAGGTTGGTCACAACCGGTTGTGAAAGTGTGCTTGCCAGCGATTGTTGGAGTGGCGTTCACCGGTCCATGTGTTTCGGCTTTCCAGACTTGTTCGCCATCTTTTGCATCGAAGCAATAGAGGTACCCATCGTGAGAGCCGAAGATGACTTTGTCTCCAACGATTTGCGCACCGCCAACGATCTCACCATCGGTTTCAAAGAACCATTGCCGTTTTCCGGTCTTACGATTGACGGCATGAAATCCGCCGAAGTCATCACCGCCAAAAACAGTATCGTCGTTCAGAGCTAATGCTGCGTTGAATCCAGGAGCGATATCATTCGCTGCGACGTTTTCTTTTGATTTATAAGTCCATTCTTTCTTGCCTGTTTTCAAATCGAAGCAATGGATGTCACCACTTAACGTCCCGGCATAAGCCTTTCCATCAGCGATCACAGGCGTAGAAGAAGTTCCGTCAGGTGTCGCGAATTCCCAGAGCAGTTCCAGATCCTCTGGCAGAGCGCTCGCAGCGATGCCGAGATTCTCATGACCATTTCTAAATGAGACCCAGGACTCGTGCTTCTTATCTTTGCCAAAAGAAGTAGAAGTTATTGCCAGAAACAGCAGAGCGACGAAGCAATGGGAGAGTGAAGATCGCTGACAGGGTTCTTGAAAACTACTCAAAATGCACATCGGTATAATTCCAATAATGATTCAGGATCGACTTCACGCGGATTGTTTTGAGCCGTCCATTGCTGTGCCGCTTCTTTTGCCATT
>JABJMI010000748.1 GCA_018659505.1 Planctomicrobium sp. | reverse complement strand
GTGTTCTGGAAGTATCGAACACGCCCAGAGTGTGTAATTTGACTTTTCAATCTTTGCTGCGAAGCCATTCGCAATAGCCAATACCTGTAGACCATCGATAGAAACTGGAGGATACTTTAAGATTTTTCGGGCTGCGTCTCGTTGTTGTATTTCGGACTTAGTCAACTCGGATATGACTTTACGTTCGATCGATTTCGTCCCGCTGCCGAATCGTAGTAGTTCCCATTTGCGTATGAAGTCGGACCACGCCCCCCGCGGATCGTTTGGTAACCAGAAGCCATACATTGGCAAGATGACGTGGTATCCGTGAACCATGCTGAATATGTACTATTTCTTGAGATCAAATGAATTCGTAAAACAAGATGCCGGAGCCGACAGCGTAGATTGAAAAACTGACGCCTGCGGCTAGCCGTTAAACGAAATTATCGTAGGAATATAAATTCTTTTGTGTTGATGAGGACGTGTGCGAAGCTTGCCCAGAGGTCTGAGTTGTCTGTCATGACACCATGCTTCGTTGCTTGAGACTTTATGAATGCCATGGCTGTTTTCATCTCCTGATTCGTAGGTTGCCGTCCGAAGCCGGAGAGATACAGCCAATCGATTCTTCTTGACAATGTTTCGCCATCAGAACCGGGTATCGTTTGCACGGCACGTTCTCCCCACAATTTCGAAAGCTCAACGACAAGTGGATCATTTAACAAAATCAACGCCTGAGCCGGAACATTACTGACGTTGCGGCGTCCCATCGAACTGAACGGGACCGGTGTGTCGAATGTCAGCATGAATGGTGAGAGAAAATTGCGACGAACAGAGATATAGATCGTGCGCCGACCGTTGCCATCGAGTGGACCACTTGTGCCCGGACGACCACGGCCATCCATGAAGGATGTCAGGTGGATTGGAACTGGCGGACCGAACTGAGTACGTTCCAGCCGCCCAGAAATTGCCAACAACGAATCGCGGATTACTTCGCCCTGTAATCGCTTGGGTGGTCGATAGTGCCAGAGTAAATTCGTCGGATCGGTCTCCAAAGCACTGGAATCGGCATGACTCGACATTTGATAAGTTCGCGAGAGTACAATGTACTTGATCATGCTTTTGATGCTTCTACCATCTGCAAGAAATTGGGTTGCCAGATGATCGAGTAGTTCTGGGTGTGTTGGTCGCTGACCCAGGTAACCGAAATCATCGACGGTCGGAACAATTCCCCGTCCCATGAGGTGATGCCAGATGCGATTGACGATCACGCGCGACGTCAGCGGATTTGAAGGATCATTGATCTGTTCAGCAAGTTCGAGCCGTCCGCTTCCTTTTCGAATTCTCATTGGCGTATCACCAGAGATCGCAGTCAGGAAGTGACGCGATTCGATGTCTCCCGGCTTCGAAGAATTACCACGAATCAAGATGTGGTCATCTTCACCAGTGCCATCCAACATCGCTGGTGCAACGTGTGAATTACGGACGATCTGTAAGGCAAGCTGTTCGCGTTCCTGCTGCCATGAACGAACAATGTTGCGTACCGCTGAATTGTTACTGGAACCAGTTGCGCCCTTGAGAAACACGATGTGATCAATCCCGATGTTACCCCAACCTGTTGTGTGGTTATCGACAACCTGAATCTTCGCTTTCTTCCCCGCGAAGGGGCGAACATTCCAGGTGTTAAGCGACATTTGATTGTTGGCTTTACCGGTGGCAGACAGCACGGTCTTCCCGTCGATAATCAGATTCACACAGGTCTTTCCTTTGTGATTTCCACCACCGACTAGAAACTCGATTGTGTCGAATTCGATCATGAATTCTGGAGAGGTCAGCGTCCCAGTCAGGCTATCGCCTTTGCGAACGTCTCCACCCGGACGAATGTTATGAGAATTGACAAAGAACTTACCACGGCCGTTGATTCGCCCCTGATAAGTAGCAATTGTTTCCAATGTTTGCGGAATCTTTCCGAAGGCGTCTCCGGTGACAGCCCAACCGTCATAGGTTCCTGATTCGAAGTCTGCGAAAACCTGCTCTTCAACCTCGTGACCAGCGCCATTGTTCAATATCGTTTCGGCAGCTTTAGAGTATGCTTCGTACTGCTTATCGTTCGCTTGCAGACGCTGGTCGAGATCGGCAAGTCCTTTGGCATCAAGCCCCTGCGTCACCATGCGGATGGATAGCTGTTGACTCTCCGCTGGGACAAATTCCAGATGCAGGCGATGACCAATGTATCTGGTGAGGTTCAGTGTGACCCAGCGCTGATCAGCCTTCACCGGAACAATGGTCTGTCCGTGCAGCGGACCAGCGACAAGTCGATGTGAATCGACACACGCGACAATGTGACCAACTCCATCAACACGGCAACTTACATTGCCGTGTTTCACATCGAATGTCGGCGAGCGGAGGGTTCGCCCGTTTTTAGGTAGTTTTGAAACTGCACTGCTGTTGCGCACGGTCCCCTCGGTGACTGCCTCAAGTCCATTCCAGAAGGAATCGCTGACTGCGGCACCGAATGTTGCAACTTCAATAGTGTCAGATTCCGAAGCGAGATACGCCAGACCTTCATGTCGCGGTGATTGACCGAAGATGAATCCGTCTTGCAGGTACTGTCGCTGTGGTAGGTTCG
>JABJMI010000211.1 GCA_018659505.1 Planctomicrobium sp. | reverse complement strand
TACCGGTGGAGATCCGCATATCTCAGCGCGACTTCCCAGTCCCACAACGGCGCAGAACCTTGTACTCCACGTCACAATGGCATCGGATTCGTCAGGCTACGGACAAGTGTTCTGGCAGGAACAGGGTGTGAATCCTCCGTTCATCGCTGCCCGCAGCCAACGTTTTGACGTTCAACACGACGGCAACATGTACAACTATTCTGTGCCGTTATCAGCAATGCAACCTGTGCTCGCTGTTCGCATCGATCCTTCACGTGCGGGAGGGAAGATCAAGATCACTGACGTCAGCTTGAAAACTGCGGATGGAACCGTGATTCGTAAGTGGAGTTTCTGAGCGAAGGCTCTCATCGGATTCCGTAGTAACAATGACAACAATCGAGAGAAGGTGATGAAATGAAGACGATGGCTTTGATTCTGACGTTTGCCCTTTGGTGCGTCGCGACTGTCTCTAACGCCGCTGATTCGCGCCCCAACATGATCGTTT
The DNA here is from genome assembly GCA_018659505.1 of Planctomicrobium sp. GTDB lineage: Bacteria > Planctomycetota > Planctomycetia > Planctomycetales > Planctomycetaceae > Thalassoglobus. The sequence goes on along the minus strand of JABJMI010000211.1, from coordinate 4,566 downwards.
TCTACACCGACGATCACGGGCACGCCGATCTTTCCTGTCAGGGAGTGCTGGACGATATCAAGACACCGCATGTCGACGCTCTGGCGAAGGGCGGCGTGCTGGCGCGGCACGGGTACAGTACCGCTCCACAGTGTGTTCCGTCGCGAGCAGGTTTGTTGGTCGGTAAATTTCAATCGCGATTTGGTGTCGAAGCGAATGGCAGAGACCTGAGTGGATTCAACAAGGAAGTGACGATCGCCGAGCGGTTGCAGGACGCCGGGTATGTGACGGCTCAGTTCGGCAAGTGGCATCTTGGTCCTGGACCGCAGATCACCGACCATGGATTTCAACATGTTTTTAACCAGAATTCAGGACGACCGTTTGCGTCGAACATAACTCTCGATGGCAAGGATCGACCGATGTCGAACCTGCCGCCAGAGATGTACCACGTCGATGGATGCAGCCGCGCGGCCGCGTCGTTGATCGAACGGTACAGGGCAGAGCCATTCTTTCTGTACATCGCGTATCGTGCTCCGCATGTGCCGCTGGACGCTCCACCGAAATACCTGAAACGATTCCCCGGCAAGATGCCCGAGCGACGACGTCAGGCTTTGGCGATGCTCTCGGCAGTTGATGATGGCGTAGGACTGATCACTAGCACGCTGGCAAAGCACGGACTCAGCGAAAAGACGCTGATTTTTTATATCGGCGACAATGGGGCACCGCTGAAGATTCACAAGTTGGATGCTCCTGGCGGCGGCCCCGGTTGGGATGGATCGTTGAACGATCCCCTAAACGGTGAGAAGGGCATGTTGTCGGAAGGTGGGATGCACGTTCCCTTCGTGGTCTCGTGGCCCGGAACGATTCCACCGGGACAGGTCTACCACCATCCCATAAGTGCGTTGGATGTCGCAGCCACAGCGGCGGCAATTGCGTACGATGGCCTTCCAAGGCCGTCGCATGGAGATAGTCTTTCCATGCGTCCAAAACCGACCGATTTTGATGGAGTGAACTTGATCCCGTATCTGACAGGCAAGAAGACCACGCCACCTCACGAAGTCCTGACTTGGCGATGGATTGCTCAGTCCGCCATCCGTGAAGGGAACTGGAAACTGCTCCGAGGCGGCGAGCGCGAGTACCTGTACAACTTGGAAGCGGACCTCGAAGAAAAACACAACCTCGCTGAGAAGCACCCGGAGATTGCCACGCGACTCCGAACCAAACTGTCTACCTGGGCGAATGAACTTGATCCTCCCGGTCTTGCTTCCGGCGAAATGTCGACAGCGGCCACTGGCTACTTCGACTTTTACCTCGATGGCAAACCTGCTTCGCAAAGTCGAGTGAAACCCAAGGAGACACCGCGACCTACGACTCGCACAATACTCCCATGGCAGCTTCGCAACGGAGAACTCAAGCGCACGCCCGATGGTGTACAAATCAGACATGCCAAACAAGGCGAACGGCAAACGCCGTTTCTGACCAGAAACGGTTTGAACCTAGCAGGCCCGGTCATTGCCAAAGTTGTTCTCAAAACAACCGGCAAGGGGGAAATCAGCTTCGCGTGGCGGACGTCTGAAGAAAAAGAATTCACTCCAGGCAATCGAATAAGCGTCGCTCAAAATGAATCGACAGATTGGCAAACGCTGACAGCGACATTGCCCGGTGAATCGAAGTTGATTCACGTTCGCTTGCATGTCCCGAACGGCACAACAACAATCAAGAGTATTGAACTGAAACCTACGAGTGGAAAGACCGTGACGCTGGCGGAATAGCTGCCTGTACTGAACAATCCAAGAGCCTTCCCACCCACTATGAGCCCGTTGACGTCACCAACGACCTGCCCGGGCGTAAACGCAAGGCACAGTAGTATGATAGAAAATCCCTTTATGAATTACTCGAGACTCACCCTTATTTGCCTGAGTCTGTCTGGCACAGCGATATCGTCCGGAGCGGAAGAAACATCGAACCAATTCACCCAGCCCAACATTCTGTTCATCGTTTCCGATGATCATGGCTGGGGAGATTTGCCGTCGAATTGGGATAAGACCGAAGTGCGTCTGCCGACGTTGGAAGCTCTAACAGCTCAAGGTGTGAGGTTTCCAAACTACCATACCGTCCCGCTCTGTGGACCGTCTCGTGCCTGCATGTTTACCGGTCAATACTCGACGGAAAACGGAATGTGGCGCGGACCGGGGCAACAGCCACTCGGATCGCCGGGATATCGTGGGATCAAGCGCGATGTCAAAATGCTTTCGGAGCATCTGCACGAAGCAGGTTACACAACCGGTGCCTTCGGCAAATGGCACATGGGCGCATTGGAAGGAGAAGTTCCGAACGACCGTGGGTTCGATGAGTTTCACGGGTTTCTTGGAGGATCCCATTCCTATTGGGTGACTGAGAAACGGTCCAAGATCATGCACAATCGCCAACCGGATCGCACCGTCAAAGGACACACGACCGAGTTGTTCACCGAGTGGGCAGATGAATTCATTCGGAAGAGCACGAACGAGAATTCTCCGTTCTTCTGCTACCTCTCGTACAACGCCGTGCATGGTCCGCTTCGTGTGGATAAGTCGAAGCCAGCCTCAGCACCCGAAGCGTGGGTGAACAAGGCACTCGACCGAGGTGTCAGTTTCCTGCGCAGCGACTATGTCGCCATTCTCGATCACATGGATCACAACATCGGTCGGTTGGTTGACCTGTTGGATGAGCTGGGCGTCGCTGAAAATACACTCATCGTCTTCGTCAGTGACAACGGTGGATGCACCATGGAAGATGGCGCCGCTGGCGGCAGGTTCCCCGGCAACAATGGACCGTTGAGTGGAGGCAAGGGGACAACCTATCAAGGCGGACTGAACGTCCCGCTGCTGATGAATTGGAAAGGACGACTGCCCCAGGACATGGTCTCAGATGACCAAGTGATGCATTGCGACATCTTCGCCACCATGTTGGATGCTGCCACAATTCCAGTTCCAAAAATAAATGGCAAGAACCCGGTTCGCGGGGTGTCTCTACTACCGCATATGCTCTCGACCGGCAAAGAAACCATCCCAGAGCGGACCATGATCTTTGAATTATGGGGCAACATCGGGCTGCGAAAAGGAAACTACAAACTCTGGAGCCAAGTCGGAAGGGACCACTCACCAGATTGGGAAGCCTTGATCGCTGACTTGGAACAGACCGACTTCTCTCTGTTTGATCTCAGCAAAGATGTCGCTGAAAAGAACGATCTGCGAACAGAACTCCCAGAGGTTTACACCTCTCTAAAAAAAGAGTTGACAGACCATCTCTCCAATATCAACTCGGAGTATCCCGGCGCGGAAGGTTCCGCCGTTCCGGAAAAGGGGAACTCCCAACCCATGAAAACAACGACAACTCCGAATCCAAAACGTCGGTCGCAAGATCAGTTCTTCAAGAACCGCGACCGGAATGGAGACGGAGCAATCACGTTGCAAGAGTTCATCGGAAACCCCAAAGGTCGCGATGTTCGTGCGCTGACTAAGCGGTTCAAGAAGATCGATTCAAATGGCGACGACAAGTTGCAACTGGATGAACTAAAAGGCAACTGAACCACTACCGACTGACGCCGGTAAGCAAGCAGGAAAACGCTGGATTCCTGATGCCGATGCACCAGCCAAAAAAATGTCGAAAGAAAAAAAGAAAGCGGCGCGCGAAAAAGAGAAAGCCAAACAGAGTTCAAGACTTCAGTAACTCAATCATCTCGGTGGTGTGTTCCTGGTTCTGAGTCTGCGTAGTCTTCCTATCTGCATTCCTTTGACAGGTTTTAAAGTAGATAGCTGCCTTGCCATACTCAATTAACGTACTATACCTTGAGCATTAAGATCAATAATTGTTCATTATGTAGTACATTGACATGAGAAGTGAAAAAGCATTGCTCCCCAAGCACCGACGAATTTTGGAGGGCTTGGGAGAGAACATTCGGCTAGCGAGGCTACGACGAAAACTGTCGGCGGCCAAAGTTGCGGAGCGCGCTGGAATCAGTAGAAACACTCTGTACTTGCTTGAAAAAGGGAACAGCAACACATCGATCACAACCCTTTTTCAGGTGCTTGTCGTTCTTGGATTGGAAAGTGACTTTGCAAAGGTCGCGGCAAGTGACGAGCTAGGCCGACGACTGGAAGATGCCAAATTGAAGCCCACTCGATCACGCGCACCCAAAACGAAAAAGAGTTCTAAGAAAGCAGCAACTCAATGACACGCGAGATCCATGTTTTCGGCGATTGGCAAGAGTTAGGAGAACCGCAACTCATCGGATTGCTGCGCGCTGAAACCGCCCATGGAAAAGAAACGTTTTCGTTCGAATACGATCCGGATTGGCTAAGTGGTGATAACGCAATGTTGCTGGACCCTGAACTTCAGCTCTTTCCGGGGCCTCAGTATTTGTATGACAACGATCGCTCCAACTTTGAAATGTTTCTTGATTCGAGCCTGTAGACGTCAGTGAGAAAACGTGGCGCTCGACGGGAGGATTGTGACGGAATAAAAGCGAAGCGCCCAGATGATCACTTGTTGTCAGATGTTCAGTCTGTTTGTCTTTTGACTTTCAGTCAGAACTTCAAGACAGCG
>JABJMI010000680.1 GCA_018659505.1 Planctomicrobium sp. | reverse complement strand
CCTGCAAACAATTAAAACTTCCGAACCCTATGAGAAAGCTCTCGGAAGTTATCTCGATTCACGAACGAGAGGTTCGGCCAGATAATAGCAATCTACTCCTGGTCGAACTGAAACTTCTTCAAGAGCTTGATCGCAGCCTCGCGTTCAATTTTAGTTGCCGAGTCACTTACAGCAAAAAATGAAAGTTCTATTTGTAGAGTTTCGGATTTCGGCAACTGCTCATAGATCGCGTTGTAAGCGTTTAATCTCACACGACGATCTTGATTGTCTAATGCGTCAAGAAGAATGGTTTGTGCGAGGGCATGGTCTGGTTCGCGATTGAGAACCTCTTGTGCGGCTTCGATTTTGACCGCATCGGCTTCATCCTGTAGAGCAATTCGTAGCAACTTGCTCACCCCAGTCTGCGATGCCATTTGGCTGATCGCTCTCACTACGTACAAGCGAACCTGTAGTTCGGGATCAGTTTGGAGTTTAGCTAAGACCGGAATTGCTGGTGAGCCAATCTTTCCTAATGAATCTGCTGCTACTTCTCTGACGGCGTCTGAGTCATCAAATAACAAGGTGTCAACCAGCGGCGGGATTGCGATTGCCGCCGGCGGACCAATCTCTCCGATGGAAGTGAGCGAAGCGATACGAATCGCAGACCATTCATCGCGTGCGTTCTCAATCAGCAGTGGCAGCAACGGAGCAGCTGATGGTCCTAAGATCCAAACCGCATCAGCGGCAGCGAGTCGAAGTTCGTTTTGAGAATTGTCTTCTTGCGTGGCATGGCTTTGTAGGAGGGTCGAAAACGTCGAGAGGGAGAGTTCACTCTCTTTGCCGACGCGTCCTAAAGTTTCCATGGCATTGACGCGAATGAGATGCGGCTGTTGTGAATCGAGAACGAGTTCGCTGACTTCCGGGGTGACATCTCGTGCAACTGTTTTGAATAGAGATAGAGCGCTTAAAACCCATAATCGCGTCGAGACTGCATCATCCCCTGGATTTAATAAGATCTCTTTCAAAATCGGGACAGCCTTCGCTGCCGGTTGACCGATTCTTCCGAGAGTCTTGGCTGCCTGCCTTCGACTTGCCCAGGGTGCTTTCTCGTCGACAACAATCTCAATCAGTCCATCGACGATTGCCGGCTGTCCGAGAGTTGTGAAGTCAGTCGACTTCACAACGTGCTGCCATTCTTTGAGAGAGTATGGCCCGTACGTCTTAGTTTCCTGTGCATGTAATTGTGTTGCAAGGTTCTCCGGGACCGAAATCAATGCCCCAAATAAAGCGATCAATAGGAATGTTGTTCGAGAGTTATTCATTGATTGGAATATGATGGGCAAAAAAAACAAGCGGTCAAATTCAGTTGTCGTTTAAATTCTATACAGGCATGTCTCAAGAAGTAGAGTATTTTGAAAATGAATAGAATTATTCCGTAGTGTATGTATTGTTTTCGTTCCGCCTATGATACTGACGTACTCTTATCTTCCGTGAGTTATAACAATTGTGAATGTCATACTATTCGTCTCGAGCTCTCCAACATAGAAAGCATTCCGGTTTCACAATATGGTCGCAATCGTCTCACTCTTGGTCGTGATTGTCATCTCGATGTTGATCGTGAAAGTCGCGACGGTCGCCTTGACGTTGACGGGAATCTCCGAGCAATTGGCAAGGTTTCAGGCACGATCTGCGTTTACAGGATCAGGATTCACAACGAACGAATCAGAACAGGTCGTGTCACATCCCGTGCGGCGACGCATTATCATGATGCTGATGTTGCTCGGTAACGCAGGGATCGTTACTGCGATGTCTTCGCTGATGCTCTCGTTTACAAATTCGGACTCAAGCTTCAGTTGGACTTTCAAACTTTTAGCACTCTTTGCAGGGCTGGTCATCCTCTGGTCGGTCGCCAGTAGTGAATGGTTGAATCAAAAAATGACGAAGCTCATTGCCTGGGCGTTGAAGAAATATACGGACTTGGAACTCAGAGATTATGCAGGGTTGTTGCACCTTACCGGCGATTATGTTGTTGCAGAGATGACCGTCAACGAAGGGGACTGGTTGTGTGATCAGAGTTTGCAAGAACTACGACTCAACAGCGAAGGTGTTCTTGTCTTGGGGATCGAAAAAGCCGATGGGAATTATTTTGGTGCCCCCCGTGGTCAAACGGAAGTGAATGCTCATGACACTTTGCTCTTATATGGACGTGGAGAGGTCTTAAGTAAACTCGATGAACGAAGAAAAGGAGCCCGCGGTAACTGGGACCATCATAAATCAGTTGACCAACAAAAGAAGGTCGAACTCGCTGAGCTAGAAGCTGAAGAAGAATCTGAAGGCGAACAGGAAACAGAAAAGCCAACGACCTGAATTGAGTTGGAATCTTTCAAGAACTTTTCTCGATTTTAGTGTGCTGAAGTCGCTCTGCGACAAATTATCCATACTTGTTTCTTACTCAATAATCTTAAGCAACTCCTGTCTCTTTCGATTCTATTCGAATTGAGACAACTTCCGAATCTGTTTTAGGTTCATCAACGAGCGCGCTATCCTGATTGTTAGAGCGACGACCAAGCAAGGTCAGGATTGCAGGGAGTGTTACCAACGAAACAAACAGGCAACTCCCGACGCCGGCAACCAATACAATGCCCAGTGAGACAAGACCCTGATGCGCTGCCACGACCATGCTTCCGAATCCAAGCATCGATGTCAAAGATGTCAATGTGATCGCGTTTATTGTGCTCGCGGATGTTTCGTAGCTTCCCGATGAATGTCGATAATCGTGGATCACATGTACTCCGTCATCGACACCGATTCCAAGGATCAATGGGAGGACGATTAGATTTGCCGGATTCAAGTCGATTCCCAGCAGACCTAGAATTCCAAACATTAGAAACCCACCAAGCAGGGGAGGGAGTAGTGTGAAGATTGCGTTTTTCACATTCTTGAAATCGAAGACCAGTGCAACAAGAGTCACTAGAGAGACATACAGGATTGAATAGAATAATGGCTGGATTGGCTGCCCAGACTGTTGTTGTAAGGAATAGGAAAACGCCAAGACTGCCAGCGGCGTAATCAGCGAAATTAACAACGGTCCCAGTTCAAGTGCATCGATCAATAACACTAAGCTGATGACGAGTAATGAATATATCGCAGCGTCGAAATAGCTTTCACGAATTTGACGAGCCGCTTCATAGTTTTGCAGCGGAGTCCCCGTTGCCTCGGCATCAACTGAACGAACAGCTTGGACGAACGTGGTCAGCGGTTCTTCTTCCCAAACTTGTTCTTGGGGGTAAACTCGCAGCAACCAGTCTCCAGATTTACCAACAAATCTCTCGGAAACACCGGGGGGGAAGTCCTTCGGTGTCACAGGATCAGGGTTAGAGATTGCCTCTATGGATTGTAGTTGACGATGCAACGCCGTCAGCATGGCTCCTTGGTATTCTGCCAGCAATTGCATTTGGTTTAGAAGTTCACGCTCAGTTAATGAATTCAAGAAACTGTCGAGTGCAGCTGTCGCTTGAACTGCTATAGGTTCTTTTCTCGCCGAGAGTGTTTCGTACAGTCGCTCCATCGACTGACCAATTGATAGGGGATCTAGCTGCGGGAATTCGCGGGGTAAATCGGAGAGACGGCTTAATCTGGCGTGCATCGCCTGGATGATTAGGTTCGTTTCCTCCGCCGGGAATGTCGGCATGTAGGAACCGATATCTTCAACTCGCGAAACCGTTGGCAATTCCAGGAATTGCTCTTTCAAGATTCGGAGTTCAGGCAGCGAGTCAGCAATCGAAACGGCATATAACAGAGAACCACTCGACTCCTGGAAGATCTCTTTCTGCAGTTCAACCGATTCCAGTCCCTCGGCTTGAAGGTTTAGCAAATTTGCATCGTATTGAACTTTCGATTCT
>JABJMI010000705.1 GCA_018659505.1 Planctomicrobium sp. | reverse complement strand
TCATCAAAATTGACATCTTCCGACGATTTTTGAAGATAGAGAGAATGCAGATTCACCAGGTCTTTAAGTTCGTTCTTGTGAGCGAGTAATCCATGATCAGAAGATTCCAGATGACGTATTCTCTTCCCGAGTTTTGTAAATGTTCCTTGGGGAAGTTCTAGAGCAGGCGTCTCTAAAAAGGAAAAAGTATTAAGGTTCTTCAATTCGGCGACTTGATCAATCTCTGACTGTGAAAATTCACCGACTAGGGAAATTGCTTCCAGATTAACAAATGGAAAGAGATCCGGGAGTTCGCTATCGCTGTCCTTACGAATGTCTAAAGTACGAATCGATTTTGCTCTGCCTAGTATTTCTGTCCACTGAGATGTGCCTGCCTGTGCGTCATAGACTTCTAGTTCAGAAAGTTGAACATGAGCATATTGAGAAGGGATCGGACGGCTAGGAGCGACGTATTCATTGGAACCTCGAAAAAGTCCAAAGCTATACACTCCGATCAACGACAGCAATATCCCAACTCCCAATAACAGGAGCACTGGGCGTTGCCAATACGTGCGGAAGACTTGATAGAGTTGTGGCTTCATCGACTTGCTCCCGCTGTTTCATATTCAGATGAGATGCCACTCAGTTCGAGAAAGATTTCTTCCAAATTTAGGTCTTCGACACTCACCTTTGCCTCTAAACGTGTCGAAATGTTGTTCACGGTTTCGCTGTCCATTTCTGAAACAGTGACCAGTGCGTGCTCGCCATCTACGTGACACCGAATCGTGCCAGGGATATTCATTGTGGCAGGCAGAAATTCCTTTGCATGGATGCGTAAACGCTTGACCTGATTCTTGAGGGAATCCATCTCGCCCCAGTAACCCATCTCTCCCTCGCGTAGCATTCCGACATGCGAAGCAATTCGTTCGAGGTCCGAGGTGATGTGTGTCGAAAACAAAATCGTATGCTTTTCGTCTTCGGTGAAATCAATCAGTGATTGAAGGAACCGACGTCTGGCAAGAGGATCGAGACTGGCGACTGGTTCGTCAAGAATCAACAGTTCGGGGCGATGCCCCATCGCTAAAATGACAGCTAGCTTTTGTCGCTGTCCTACTGATAAAACTCCGACTCGTTGCTTGATATCTAAATCCCATTCAGCCAATAAGCGGCTTACGAGTTGATGGTCCCAGTGCTCATAGAATGCCCCGATATACTCTGTTGCAGCCTGAACAGTTAACCACGGTAATACTGCAAATTCTTGTGATACATAACCGAGTCGCGATTTCGCTTGAGCACTCAAGTCCCAGGCATCTTCACCGAAGATTGAACACGTTCCGGATGTCGTTTTCAATAACCCGAGCAGGCATTTAATGAGCGTCGTTTTTCCAGAGCCATTGGTTCCCAATAGTCCAACAACCTGACCTTGCTCAATCGTCAAGTCAACGCCGTTAAGAACATCTTTTTGATCAAACCGTTTTGTGAGGTTTTGAATTTCTATGATCGGGGTTGTCATCATTGCATCTCCTGCAGAACGGTCTTTAAGACCGCAAGTATTTGAGTATCATTAAGTCCTAATTGCCGTGCTCGAATCACTGCTTGTTCCATGAGCGGTTGCAGTTGGCTCTGTCGATTTTTCAGCGTCCCCGTGATTGGAGACTCCTTCAACATCATCCCTTTTCCACGAACCCGTTCAACAACTCCACTTGCCTCCAGACGAGAATATGCTTTTGAAATCGTCATATGATTGACACTCAATTCCGCAGCCATCTGCCGAACGCTGGGAAGCATTTCACCTGATTGCAGATGTCCGCCCACAACGAGTGCATTCACCTGCTCCACGATCTGGAGGTATATCGGAACACCGGATGATGGTTGAACTTCAAATTGCCTGGGAGTAATTGTCACGCCGACTCCTGTAACTGTGTATCACTACAGTAATACACTATCGGCAAGATGACGTCAAGGAAAAGAATTAAAATTGATAGAATCATCCAGAGTAGGTTCTGGATTTCGTTCGAGAAGAGCTAATGAGTTCACGAACCTGATGTTGAGTGGGCTAGATCCTGTTTGAAGAAGAGGGAATCTCACCTTGCAAGAGTCCCATTTTGAATGAAGAACTCGACGACTTTGTGATCTTTGGTGAAGATCACGCAAAAGCGAGGCAGCAATTCGTTCCACCCGTTAAATCGTTAATCCGTCTCGATAGTATTGATTACAGTTTAATGCATCAGTAATTCAATGATCTGCAAAACGCTGTCTCTGCGCACTACCATGGAATTTGCTGGTGTCGATCTCTTCATTTTATTTTGAGCCGCACAGACTGGAGTGGAAGGGATGCAACGCAATCAGATCTCATTAGAACATCGTATTGCGTTGAAAAATCAATTGAAGTCAGTTTATGAACACCTTGTCGACATGTGCATGTACTGATATGAAAGGATCAGTTACGATCAAATTACGAAAACGGAATAGATTGATCGCATCGAAGCCGGTCGTCACCTCTAAATCGAGTGAGTACTCCGCATGTTGAACTTGTACGAACAACCACATCTGCGAGGTGAAGAGTTCTCAAGACGAAGTTTTTTACAGATGGGATCGCTTGCACTCCTAGGCAGTGGTGGAGCCTTTAGTTTGCCTTCTTTGCTTAGGGCGGAATCCGCTGCGGGAGTCGGTCGGTCTCCGAAGTCGGTGATCATGATCTATCTGGTTGGGGGACCGCCACATCAAGATATGTTCGACCTGAAGCCGAACGCTCCGTCAGAGATCGCCGGTCCGTGGCGACCAATCGCTACAAACGTTCCAGGCATGGAAATCTGTGAAGCGTTTCCTCGACTTGCACAGTTGGGAGACAAGCTCACCGTAATTCGTTCATTAGTTGGTAATCAGTCCGGTCACGATGCAATTCAAGTTTTCAATGGTCACCATCCTCGCAATCCAACACCATCTGGCGGATGGCCTCAGTTTGGTTCAATGGTCTCGAAAGTTCAGGGGCCCTCTGATCCGTCAGCGCCACCGTTTGTGAGTTTATGTTATCCGTGTACTCATGGACCTTACAACGAACCTGGCTCCGGATTTTTAGGAACGCCTCACACACCGTTCCGACCACTCGGACCAACACGTGCTGACATGACGCTCAATGGAGTCACTGCGGATCATTTAGCTGACCGTGTTTCTCTTTTGAAGAATTTCGACCAACTGCGGCGTGATATCGATGTGGGAACGACAATGGAAGGTTTAGATGCGTTTACGGAACAGGCGATGGGGCTGCTGACGTCTTCTCGATTAGCAGATGCTCTCGACTTGTCCAAGGAAGATCCAGCAACGATTGAACGGTATGGAACTGGTAATCCGAAAATCTCTATCGATGGCAATGGAGCACCACGTGTTCCCCAAAGCCTGCTGATGGCACGGCGTCTGATTGAAGCTGGAGTCCGAGTGGTCACGCTCAATTACAGCAAATGGGACTGGCACGGCGGTCCGAACAATTCGATCTTCAAACGAGAGCAAGAAGACTTTCCTATCTTTGACCAGTGTGTCAGCGCACTTGTTGAAGACCTTCACACACGAGGACTTGCCGACGATTGTGCAGTGGTCATCTGGGGAGAGTTTGGTCGAACTCCAAAGATTAGTGCCAGAGTGGGACGCGATCATTGGCCGCAAGTGAATTCTGCCCTTCTGGCTGGGGGAGGGTTCAAGCATGGTCAGGTTATTGGAGCAACGGACAGGATTGGCGGTGAGGCAATAGCTCGGCCTGTGACGTTTGGTGAAGTCTACGCGAGCTTGTACCAACATCTTGGAATTGATGGCGCAACGACAATCACTGACCTCAATGGCCGTCCCCAATATCTTGTCGAAGATCAATCAAGTCCGCTTCCAGAGTTGAGCTGACAAACACTTCGAGAGAACAGAGGAAGCGACACAGCGAGTGGTTGCAAGTATCACGAACAAACAGAGATAAGTTCTTAAAAACTTTCCTGAAACCCACTTTAATTGGTCGTTTTCAGCTTAGAAAAATACCAGAGACAGCCACCGCATAAAAACCAATTTTTTCTTACAGAACAACTAAAAGCGTAAGTCATTGCGATCTAAAATCGGAATAATGTACGCAGTTTAGCACCATATCAATCGCAGGTCAGTGATTGTGTTCAAAGCTATTCGACTCTTTGATTCTCACCGTAAACTTCTTCTACAATGAGTGCTCACTTGTCGAGAGTCGTCGGAAGTCTTGATAGCGAAATGGGATCGGAGCCCGGCTCTTAAACGCGAGTTGGTTAGGGAAATAGAGTAAATACGGAGTGAGACTGAATCGAAAGCCCTGCCTTGTCGCAAATAGGACGACTTTTGGCGTCAACAAGAAATCGAAAATGGTTAAATCAAATGATGTTTCAGGCAAACGAAGGATTCATAATTTGGGAGCACACTCGCTTTCTCGAATTCCTGACGTCCGAAGACATGAATTGATAAAATTATCTGACATCGTCTCGGTTCAGACGAGCCCTTATCTGATACAACTCCTCTCAAAAATTTGTGTAAAAGTGTTAAGAGAGCCAATGACGAAGACCGTCTCTTTCCTAATAGTGCTAGAATTAAGCTGTGCAGCATACGCTGCGGAGCTCGAATTCACTCGCGATGTTCGCCCATTACTGTCAGATGCGTGTTATCATTGTCACGGTCCAGATGCTAATACACGTGAAGCAGATTTGCGGTTCGATGATCGAACAGCCGCCCTGCAATCGGAAGTCTTGACATCCGGGGCAATGCTGGAACGGATGACGAGCAAGGATCCTGATCTTCAGATGCCTCCTCCAGATTCAAAACGTCGCTTGCGACGCAAGGATCGCGAACTCTTGGTTCGCTGGCTTGAGACCGGTGCGGATTGGCCCGAGGATGACCGACACTGGGCATTCGTTCCGCCGGTTCAACCTGAATTACCCGACACCTACAATCAAGATTGGCTTAAGAACGGTATCGATCATTTTGTGCTTCAACGTCTGGAACAGGAAGGACTGACACCTTCACTTGAAGCAAATAAAGAAACATTACTGCGGCGCGTCAGTTACGATTTAACTGGACTGCCTCCAACTCTGGAGGAACTCGATACTTTCCTGGCAGACGACTCCCAAGACGCATACGAGACGGCCGTAGATCGCTTGCTCGCCTCTACTCGTTATGGAGAGCACATGGCTCTCGACTGGTTGGAAGCGTCGCGCTATGCGGATACGGACGGTTATCAAAACGACCGTTTGCGATACATGTGGGTCTGGCGAGATTGGCTCATCAACGCGATTAACGACAACATGCCATTCGACCAGTTTGTCACGGAACAAATGGCGGGCGACCTATTACCTGATCGGGATTTTTTCACTCAGGTCGCAACGGGATTCAATCGAAACCATCGTATCAATTCCGAAGGGGGTTCGATTCCGGATGAATGGATCGTTGAGTACGTCGCGGACCGCGTAGAGACGACCGGAACGATGTTTTTGGGACTGACTCTCACTTGTTGCCGTTGTCACGACCACAAGTATGATCCTGTTTCGCAAAACGAATTTTACAGCCTGTTCTCCTTCTTCAATAACATTGACGAGGCTGGTCTCGGTCCTAACAACGGAAACAGCCCTCCCTTCATCAAAGTTCCTGCTAGTTGGCCGAACCTCAATGGAGAGGAAGCAGAGTTTGTCGTTCCCGAACCTGCAAAGGTCTCCCTCCAACAACGATCTGTTCCACGACCGCAAAGCGGGGAACCTGACACCGTTATGGTGCTCCATGAACGTGACGAACCGCGTGATACGTATCTCCTTGTACGCGGTCAATATGATCAACCTGACAAATCAAATAAGCTCACACCAGCGACTCCAGCGGTGCTGGGCGGATGGAACGAATCGTGGCCTAAGAATCGGCTCGGTCTCGCCCAGTGGCTGACAGATCCAGACCACCCACTGACTGCACGTGTGACTGTAAATCGCATCTGGTAGCATCATTTTGGAATCGGATTGGTGAAGACTAGCGAGAATTTTGGAGTTCAAGGCGAACTGCCAAGCCACCCCGAATTGCTCGATTGGCTGGCGTTGGAATTCATTCGCAGCGACTGGGACGTTAAGGCGCTGCACCGGTTAATTGTAACGAGCGCCGTCTACCGACAATCTTCAGCGGCGTCCATGGAATTGATTGAGAACGATCCCGAGAACCGCCTGCTGGCACACGGTCCTCGCAAGCGTCTCTCGCCAAATGCAATTCGAGATGGTGTCCTCTTCAACAGTGGTTTGCTGGTAGAGAAACTAGGTGGTCCATCGGTGAAACCTTACATGCCACCTGGAATTTGGAGCAGTATTTCCAATGCAAAGTACAAAATAGACACTGGAGATAATCTTTACCGCCGTAGCCTGTACACCTATTGGCGGCGCACTCTTCCGCCGCCCACGATGATGGCGTTCAACGCTGCTGCCCGTGAAACGTGCATCGTTAGATCAGACCAGACGACGACTCCATTGCAGGCGCTAACGCTAATGAACAACATTACCTTCGTTGAAGCCGCGCGGCATCTCGCAGAGCGAGTTTTGAATGAGAAAGAAATCTCTGATAGGCAAAGAATCGAACGCTTATTCAGGATGGTCACAAGTCGTAATCCAAAGCCGAATGAACTGGCACTGTTAATCGCAGATTTAAACTCCTATCGAACGGAATTCAATCAGAACGTCAAAGCTGCTGAGCGATTGTTGGCAATAGGTGAGATGCCAAATGGCTCTGGTTCGACTCCTGCTGAACTGGCAGCGTTCACGCTCATCGCCAATACCGTTCTCAATCTTGACGAAGCGATCATGGAGAATTGATATGGATCCACTGCAACAACTGGCTGCGAGACAAACACGCCGAGCGTTTCTTGGTCAAGGAACTTTGGGCATCGGTTCCATCGCGATGGCTTCTCTGCTCAATGCCTCTGAACAGAGCGGAAGAACCGAAGATGCAGTCTCTGAACTACCGCACTTTTTGCCTAAAGCCAAACGAGTTATCTACCTGTTTCAGTCGGGTGGTCCCGCTCAGATGGACCTCTTTGATTACAAGCCGGATCTCGCAAAACGCCATGGCGAAGAAGTACCAACATCGGTATATCCTGCGGAACGAAAAACGACGATGACTTCTGGGCAAACGTCTTTCCCAGTGGCACCGACTGGTTTGAAGTTTGCACAACATGGTCAGTCAGGTACCTGGTTATGCGAGCACCAGCCTCATCTCGCTCAAGTGATTGACGACGTTTGCGTGATTAAGAGTATGTACACCGAGGCGATCAACCATGACCCAGCAGCAACTCTCTTCCAAACCGGCAGCGTGATCGCGGGACGACCGAGCATGGGGGCGTGGGTGAACTATGGTCTGGGAACTGAGAACTCCAACCTTCCCGCATTCGTCGCACTGACATCCAATGGGTCTGCGAAGCAAGGACAACCACTTTACGACCGGCTTTGGGGCGCCGGCTTCCTCCCTGGTCGATTTCAGGGTGTGAAGTTTCGCAGCCAGGGAGATCCAATCCTCGATCTCTATAATCCCGACGGAGTCACACGACCTCAACGCCGACGGATGCTCGATTCGATTGCATCTCTGAACCAGCAAAGTGCTGACCATTTCAATGATCCAGCGATTGCTACCCGCGTCGCTCAGTATGAACTTGCCTATCGCATGCAAATGAGTGTTCCGGATTTGATTGATTTCAAGAGCGAGTCGAAAGCAGTGTTGGAGTCGTATGGTGCGAAAGCGACAAAAGTCGGCACTTACGCCTACAACTGCCTGTTAGCTCGTAGACTGGCAGAGCGTGGAGTTCGTTTCATTCAGCTCTATCATCGTGGATGGGACTCCCACGGTAACGCTCAGAAACAGGTTCCGATGCAGTGCCTCGATACAGATCAGCCGACCGCTGCCCTCTTGAGTGACTTGAAACAGCGCGGCATGCTTGAAGACACACTCGTCATCTGGGGTGGAGAATTTGGACGGACCATCTACTGCCAGGGAAAACTGACCAACACAGTTTACGGCCGTGATCACCACCCAAGCTGCTTCACATACTGGATGGCTGGTGGCGGTATTCGCGGCGGCATAAGCTATGGAGAAACCGACGACTACAGCGTCAACGTCGTCGAGAACCCGGTACACGTCCATGATTTACAAGCGACTATCCTTCGACAACTGGGCATCGACCACGAACGATTGACCTACCGCTACCAAGGTCGCCACTTCCGCCTCACCGACGTCCACGGAAAAGTCATCAAAGATGTTCTTGCTTCGTAGTTATTCAGTGGATCGTTTCTCCCCGCACAAGACGGATGTACGAACTATAAGCTAGACCATTTATACAAATGCACTATTGTGCAAGACCGGGAGTTCGAGAATGTGCACACTGCGGGAAGTCGAAGGTCAACACGAGC
>JABJMI010000582.1 GCA_018659505.1 Planctomicrobium sp. | reverse complement strand
CCGCTTGCGGAGCTTTTAGCGGCTCGTTCCGATAAGTACCCGAGTGGTGATCCATTCATCAATGCCGAACCATCAGTTGCCACTTTCGAAGGAATTATTACGAAAGACGATGGGACTCAGAAAAACACCAACGATAAAATCCGGTTGACTCAGCATGAGTCTGGTAGCTCTGTGTCTGGTGACGGATCTGCAATTGCAAAACCAATCTCTGCACGTGACTTTCCAAAGTCAGAAGAACCAGAGAATCATGATATTGGACGAGTCTTCCTCAACGACGATTGGGCAAGTCAACAGAAGCATCCAGATGTCGAACAAAGCAGAAACGAGTATGTAGCGACTGAGAACATTGAATCACAGATAGCTACGGAGAAATTTTCTGAAAGCGAACTTGGTTTTTGGAAGTCTGCTAGTGACAGTCAAAAGCCAGAATCAACTTCTGTGAACGAAGTGTCGCCAAACTCTCGATTGTCTCCAGATGAGAACTGGGATCAACAATCGGTCCATCAACAGCATGTGAAAGCACTCATTAAACAATCCGAAGGGCAACACTCAAAAGGGGAACTGCACGCCGCTTATCGAAGTGCCCTACTGGCTAATACACTCGTCGAACAGTATCAACTTAACCTCGCTGAGGGCGATCTTAACCCAAGCATCATTGCTAAAGAGATTTCTGCGCAGATTTGGGGATCGACCAGACAAAATCAATCTGAAGGACAAGAGCCTGTAGCTGTCGAAAACAAGGACGCCTCTAAACTTCCGATTATACGTCCACGTCAAGTTCGTTCAGCTCAACATGATCATGTTTTTCAGACGTCTGAAAGCTTTCTCAATTGGCAGGCGTCTGTAAAGACTCCCCTGAAAGAGAACTCTGCGGCAGAGAAAGGATCTCTTGAAACGCCAAGTCCATTTGATAAGAGTCGTAAAACTCTTGGGGACTCAGATGTTAAATCAGCACTGTTTGCGAGTTCAACACATTCCTATAGTCGCGATGATTCCTTCTCACATTATGATGATCCCATTCGCCAAACAGCCAATGTTGAATTAAAGGCTGAAGAAGAGAATCAGTGGATTACTACAGATCTCGATTTACTTGCAGAGAATAAACTGGCAGCACCAGAACGATTCAATTCCCAACGAGTTAAAGAGCCAGTCGGTTCTCAACCAATGCCTAGTCCCGTTGCAGTTGAAAGACCCTGGGAGTTCCAACAAGCGGATAAAGTTGTCTCTGATCGCGGACCACTTTTTGCTCCGACTCATGAGATCAATCCATTCGAAGCGAATCTCGAAACCATCTCTGGATCGAGACCTTCAGAACAAATCGAAGTCAGCGAAACAGCAGAAGTCGCAGTCACCGACGCACAACCTCAAGGTCGACTCAAATGGGGTGTCTTGGCATTCATTCTAGCAACACTTTCGACGCTCATTGGCTTGAAACTGAATAAGGCACCAGAAGCAAAGTCGCAACCCAAAGATGAGAGTTCAGATAAAGACAGTGACCAACATCTTAAACTATCAAATGCAGCATAATGGTTCTTATCAGTCATCGCCTTTGAGGACAATACTCACTTCGAAATGTTGATCCTCAGTCTTGTGAATGTCCATCTCGATCTCATGGTCATCCAGATGAATGCGATGCTTTTTTCCGTGCGCAAGATCTATGCAACAGACAGAAGATCTTCCATGAGAGCCCATGTGATCTCCATGATAGAACGAGACTCGAAAGCGGCCTTGCTCTGATTCTTCGATGACTGCACTGACGTAAGACCACTCCGCGGGAATATCTCCAGGAATGTAAAATGCAACATGCTCGGAGACCTTGAATTCCTCTTTCGCTTTGGGAGTTTCCGAAGTAATGCTCTGAATTCCTGCGTCTTCTAGCATTGTTACGTCAATGGTAGAAACATCTTCTGCGTTCAGTTTATATTTCTTGATAATCTCTTTGATCTTACGGCTCATTTCGCTGCGATCTTGAACGAACAGCGACGCCACATTCGCTCGTTTGAGACTGTAGATCAATTGCTCCTGATTTTTTTGGACACCATACCATGTTGCTAAACGTAACCAGCCTCTCGCACTGGTTGGCGAATGCTCTTCGGTAATTTTGAGGAGTTGATCTCGTTGCCCTCGATTTGCCATGCGATCTAAAGCTAGTAAGAGTTCAACGTCTGGTGGATCACTGTTGAGAAAGCTGTCATAAATTTCCCCGAGTTCAGCATGATTCATTCGATGGCAATAGCGAACATACCATTGCTCTGGATAATCCTTATTTAAAGTTGCCTGAAAAGAATTCTTCTCGGAGAAGACTTCTATCCACTTGCTGTCGTTCTGCAATCTTAAGTATTGGCTATCTTCATTAAGCTGCTTTGTGTACTCCTTCCAGCCATCGAGTTGCAATCGCTGGGAGACATCTTCAATCAATTCGGTGGAGTCATCTACATTTTCAATTTCCCAAAGAGTCTCATTGTGAACCATGATTCCGTGAGTCGATGCAAGCAGTTTCGCTTCCTTTAAGAAACCAAATTTCGGTGTCGGGAGATACTCAGCTTGAAGTTTGTTAACCTCTAGTGGAGCTGGTTCATGGTCTTCTTGGAACCCATCCAGCTGGTCATGTAAGGACGCCACGAGGTCTTCAGCTATCTTCTGAGCCTGTAATGAGTACTTTGCCCCAGCCGATTCAATACCAGTCAAAGTCGATTGATGTTCTAACGAGACATGTGATCGAAAGGCGAATGTTGGAGGGCTTAAAGAATCATGTACTGAATTATTGCTGGCGATCAACGAAGTACCGATCAGACAGGTGATGTCAGCATCTAAATTTCGTCCAACGATCCCTGTTCCGGTGTCTTTAATTGAAACCAGGTTAATCGTCATATAGATGTCGCTTGCAACCAATTCTTTGCTCATGTCAAAACCATGAGGAAGATAAACAACGTCGTCCCATGTCGGACGTTTATTTAACTCATCCAGCAAAGCTTCACCGACACGATCCATTAACAAGTGATCAGATCGATTCATTACGATGAGTTTTCTAGCTTTGAACCAACCTGGATCCGAATTACTAGAAGAAGTCGCCGATGATTTTGAACTGCTGGATTTCACGATCGCAGCGTTGGCACTTACAACAAAATTATGATCACGAGCGTCGTCACCAACAGCATGAAGTTGACCATCTTCTCCTCGCTCCAACCGGACGGGTTTGTTGATCGCTCCGCTCGGTGAAAGGAACCAGATACTTAGAAATATCACACAACCACCAACGAGGCATATCTTCCAATAGCTGCGCCGCTTTTGGGGTTTTTCATTCAATTCGTATTCTTTCATGGTGTTCTGCCTAATT
>JABJMI010000417.1 GCA_018659505.1 Planctomicrobium sp. | reverse complement strand
TGCTGCTTGAGATCAGAAATCGTTTTAAGATGATATTCTTCAGCTGTATTCTCCAGCACTCCCAAGGCATAGGTATTATTGAAGCCGAGCGAGGCGGTCATGCTGATGCCTTCTTTCGCTAATCGTTTTCGCATAGCAGTCAGATCAGGCAAGTGTTCATTTTGAAAAAGTTCTTCACGAATGGTGCCTGTGTATTCAGGATAGGCTGCGATTTCGCCTGAGAGTAATGCAGACCATACGACGCGCGTTCCACCTAACTCTGAAACAGGCTCGACTTCGATCCCGGTATCTTGAGCGAGATGACGAACGATGTTCGCAAGGATGACCGATTCAGTAAACGCTTTCGCGCCGACCGTTAATGGTTCACTCGCTTCCGCTTGAGGAGAGTGGTTGATATTGAATAGAAGAAAACAAATCAGGGGCAAACTGGTGAGTCCGTTTTTCATCTCTTCACCTCTGCGAGGTCTTGTAGAGGGTTTCGTTTGGCGTTAATGAACTCGGTCACGAATGGATCTTTAGGACGCCGCAGAAGATCCTCGAATGTTCCCGATTGCAATATCTCGCCTGCTTTAAGGATGCTGATTGAATCTCCCAGAAAAGCAGCTTCCCCGATGTCATGGGTAACGACGATGACTGTTTTATTCAGCGAACGAAAAATCTCTCGAAGTTCGTTTTGCAAATCGGATCGGATGATCGGATCCAGTGCTCCCATCGGTTCATCAAGGAGTAGCACATCGGGATCAAGGAATAACGCTCTCATTAAAGCAACACGTTGACGTTGACCACCTGAAATTTGTCCCGGAAAGCGATCGAGTGC
This sequence comes from Planctomicrobium sp., assembly GCA_018659505.1. GTDB lineage: Bacteria > Planctomycetota > Planctomycetia > Planctomycetales > Planctomycetaceae > Thalassoglobus. The sequence goes on along the minus strand of JABJMI010000417.1, from coordinate 2,261 downwards.
TTCGCTGGGAAGATGGACGAGAGTCAACAATTCGTTCAATCGCTGATCGACTTTTGATTTCTCCCAGCCAAGATGGACAGCTAAAAGAGAGACATTATCTCTCACAGAAAGATGAGGAAAGAGTCCTCCATCCTGAATCATATATCCGATGCGATGTCGAATCTCTTCGATGTTCTTTGGTTCCACGACTTGATCGTTGAAATGAATCGTCCCTGAATCGGGGTTGATGAGACCGATCATCAACCTCAATAAAGTCGACTTTCCACAACCACTTGTCCCGAGCAGAATTGATGTCTGCCCAGTTTGAAATTCAATCGACGTTGGTTGCAAAACCTGAAGGTTTCCGAATGATTTAGAAACGTCTGTCAGTTTTAACATGACTCTCTCCGCTGAAGATGCAATTGCCAGAGAGTGACCTGCACAAATTAGCCGGTGCCTAGTTTCTGGTCGTACGCTTCTAGGTCTTTAGTAAACACGGCGAGAGTCGACTGCATTGTCTCACGCTTAATTTTCCATTCTGGCGAATCTTCTGTATATTTCGCACAATGATCGACAAGCAAGCGGTATAAATACTTGAAAAGATGTCGTGGCGCACGCAATCGATCAAAGACAGAAATCAATTCTTGCTCGCTAACCGAATCATCAAAGAGATCACGAATACTAGGTTTTTGCTCTGACAACTTTGCGGAAGCCTTCAGGCGATCATTGGCGATGTCGTAAAGCCCTTGTCCCGTCCAATTAAGTGACGGTATGAGGTTTTGCTTATCGAGCCGAGATTTCTCGTAGAACTCCTTCTCTTGACGATTCAAGTAGCCAGCGACAGCAGATGGCAACAAAAGTTTGAAAGCAATCCCAGGATGCTTCAAAAACTTATTGTCGAAGAGAGGCCAAATCAAATCGCGCATTCTTTCTGGCGAGCCGTTGATTAAGTGCGGTTCATCTACACGATCTACTAAGACAACAATGCTTGTGAATCCGAGTTCTTTGAGGACCGCTTGGAGTTTTGTGATCAACTCGTAGCGATCATCTCCACGTGGTCGAGACGGCATGGGTTGACCGGCGGTGTCTCCACTTTCAAAACGTGTGAGAAGTTTTCTCAAGACGGATCGATTATGGTCAGCGATCCGAATCTGTTTACCGATGCTCCAGCCTGTCCAGAAGGCTTTGAGTTGTCTCCACAAGAAGGGAACCCAACCCGCGACAATAATTCCGATAATCCACAGCGAAGTGAACGTCGACCAAGGCGTTTCTGATACTGAGAACACGGTGATAACAACAGCAAGGGTGACGACCGCACCTAGTAACTTGTCCCACAAACTTTTGAATGTCGTAAACTTCAATTTCCGTTTGAGAAGTGTCCACCTTCGGACGGCAGCCTCGTCTCGGTTCTGATCATAAAAGGTCGCGAGCAGCATGATGTCCCGTTTTTGAGTACGTGACAATTTATCGAGCTTCGCGAGCTGAATAGATAGGGACTCATCCTTCGGGTCTTTTCCACCATTGCGAATGATGTCTGCTAAGCGAGTTGTCGCCAATGTAAGAATGGCGTCCATGTGATCCCAGAGTTTCCAGTTCTGCAGCGCCTTTTCCGGCTTTCTACGTCGTCCTGAAAGGCGTTCACGAAAACTATCCAGGAATGGATTGAAGTCTTCGTACTGAATGATGAAAGCACGCTCGTCAGGATGTTCCTGATTGTACTGTTGTAGATTGCCAACAATTTGTAGACGTAATGCCGTCTTTCCACTTCCCTGTTCGCCAAAGACGACCGAAGTCGCAGGGGCTTTAGGATTTCCATAGATTTTGTCCCAAGCACTGTGGTACGTGCTGGAAACACAGTGCTGCATAAAGATGTTATCTGCGGAGGCATCTTCTTGAGCGTATGGATTTTCGGTGACCCCGTAATGGTCCAGAAATTGGTGGATCTTCATCGTGCTGATTTATTGTTAATGATGCGAAAGAGCGAACACTCTACTTCGTTTACCTGATGATACAACTCGATGCAACGCACGCGATTGAAATCATCGCCTTAGCAGACATAACCCACCATATTCATCAACGCATTGCTTCACCCACCCTACGAAATAATTCTCCAGAATGAGATGGACTGCTCCCCCACACAGGCTGCGATTGAAAAACACGTTGCTTATTTTAATGGAAGACCAGGCAGCCGCTCACCGTTGGTGTCAATGATCTGGAAATGGTGAATCCCGGATTGCTCTCCGTCCTTGTAAGTCCAAACCACTTTTTTGTCCCGATTGACC
>JABJMI010000565.1 GCA_018659505.1 Planctomicrobium sp. | reverse complement strand
ATGTCGCACGCTGCCGAGGTAGTTAATGTCGCAGGCACTGGAGTTAATACATACAGTGGCGATGGTGGTCCTGCTAATCTTGCGGCAGTCGGAAACCCATTCGGGGTGGTGATTGGTCCCGATGACGCTCTTTATATTTGCGAAGTCTCCAATCACGTGATTCGTCGTATTGATCGAAAAACCGGTCTCATCAGCACTGTGGCAGGAACTGGCGAAAAAGGATATTCCGGCGATGGTGGTCCCGCGACATCTGCCAAGCTGAACGAACCCTACGAAGTTCGGTTTTCGAAAAACGGTGACATGTATTTCGTGGAAATGCAAAACGCTATCGTTCGTAAAGTTGATAGTAAATCGGGCATCATTAGTACCATCGCAGGCAATGTCAAGCACGGCTTTGGCGGTGATGGAGGTCCAGCGACTCAAGCTCAACTGCACCGCCCACACTCGATTGTCTTCGACCAGAACGATCAGCTTTACATTTGTGATATTGGAAATCACCGCATCCGAATTGTTCACCCAAAAACAGGGATCATCAAAACCTTTGCTGGGACCGGCGAGAAAAAGAAAACTCCGGATGGTGCACAAGTGAGCGGAACTCCTCTCAATGGTCCTCGTGCTTTAGACTTCGATGGAAAGCAAAGCTTGATCTTGGCACTTCGCGAAGGAAACGCACTTTATCGAATTGATCTGAAAACAGAGACGCTGCACCATTTGGCTGGGACGGGTAGGAAAGGATACTCTCAAAGTTCTCCCGCGAAGCAAGCCGAACTCTCAGGTCCGAAAGGAGTTGCGATCGATACCGCGGGAGATATTTATTTTGCAGACACGGAAAGCCATACGGTGCGAGTCTATCGTGCGAAAAGTAAAATGATTGAAACTGTTGTCGGTAACGGTTTGAAAGGTGATGGACCCGCGGGTAACCCATTGAACTGTCAACTCGCACGTCCTCACGGAGTTTGTGTTGATGAAGAAGGCAACGTCTACATCGGCGACAGTGAAGCTCATCGCGTTAGAGTTTTGAAACTGGAATAAACTTAACACTTAAGCTTCTCTGAGCAATTAGACATTACTTCATGAGTGGTTGCTTCATTTTTAGTACTTGAAATAGCCACAGAGATCTCCGAGGACTCAGAGAAGAGAAGGAAATATGGATCTTTTTATTAGCGATCTGATGGTGTTGATCAATTGAACTGGATTCTCTTAAGAACGCGGACACTCGCTGATGATGCGGATTTCCACAGATTAAACACTATTATTTCAATTCATCTGTTTCCTCCTTTTTGTCTCTCTGTGTTCTCGGTGATCTCTGTGGCTAAACAATCGGGAACAGACCACAATGACTTTCATTTAGTTGTTTTTTGTCGACGTCATCCAGCTGAAGTTTTACGAATAAACTAACATTCAAACGTTTCCCACCAAAATCGCTCTTGATCCGATGAACTTCCACGGGTGGGACGATTGTCCACAATTACCTTGCTTAGCAATCTATGTCAGACTCCAAGCTTTCAAAAGATGTTCAAGTCGCTTCCCGGCAACAACAATTCTTAAATGTCATTAGTCGCGACGAAGCAACCGAAAAATTTCAGGCTGCATTGAATCTAGGACCGCTAGGTATTGAAGCAGTTTCGTTAAACGATGCACATGGCAGGATTTTGGCTGAGGATCTCATCGCAGCGATCGATGTGCCTGGTTTTGATCGCTCGAATGTTGATGGCTTTGCATTGATCGCTGACGACACGACAGGGGCAATGGAAGAATCGCCCCGGCAATTGCAACTGAACGATGAGTCGTTACTCCCTGGGAGAATTCCACAAATCACAGTTCAGCCGGGAACTGCAACTCCGATCTCAACCGGTGGAGTCCTTCCTCGCGGTGCTGATGCCGTAATCATGATTGAAGAGACTGATTTCGTCGAATTAAATGGTCACTCGCGCCTAGAAGTATCCAAGTCAGTTCCCCCCGGAAATATGATCACTTATGCCGGGACTGACATTGCGAATGGGGAAACTGTTCTTTGGGCTCATACACGTATCACCTCGCGTGAAATTGGAATCTTCGCTTCGCTGGGACTGACTAAAGTTAACGTCTTCAAGCAACCACAAGTCGCCATCATCTCGACAGGTGATGAAGTTGTCGCACCGGGTGATGAACTTCCAGTTGGCGCGGTCTATGATTCGAACGCTGCTATTTTATCGGCTGCGGTCGAAGAGTGTGGTGGGCAAGCTATTCTCGTCGGGCGCGTCCGCGATAACCTTGACGAGCTAAACTCGCTGATTCAAGAAGCTCTCAAACATGATGTGGTTCTGCTCTCAGGTGGAACATCGAAAGGTGCCGGCGACCTTTCTTATCAAGTCGTTCAAAAGTTCAATGACCCAGGAATTGTTGCACATGGTGTCGCTCTCAAACCTGGCAAACCGATTTGCCTCGCGGTGACTCAAGGTAAACCGGTCGTCATTTTGCCTGGCTTCCCTACGTCGGCAATTTTCACATTTTATGAATTTGTCGCTCCGGTGATTCGAGAGTTCGCTGCCCAAGATTCGCAGCGAAGAAAAACAATTTCCGCCAAACTTCCAATCCGTATCAACTCTGGCCGCGGTCGAACGGAATACTCTCTGGTCCGTCTTTTCCCGACCTCAGATGAAACTTTCGCTTTTCCCATCGGGAAAGGTTCTGGCTCGGTAACAACCTTTTCTCATGCTGATGGATTTATCACCATTCCGCAGCATCTTGAAATTGTTGATGCAGGCACTGTCATTAATGTCACGCTTCTCGATGAAGAAATCCGGACTGCTGAACTTGTCGTCATCGGTAGTCACTGCATCGGTCTCGACTATCTTTTGAGTCAGCTAAATTCTACCGGCATCAAATCTTCGGTCATGCATGTGGGCAGCGAAGCAGGCTTGGCTGCTCTGAAACGAGGTGAATGTCACCTTGCGGGGGTTCACCTCT
>JABJMI010000574.1 GCA_018659505.1 Planctomicrobium sp. | reverse complement strand
CTTGAACTCGCAGAAGCCAGCGTCGCCATCGCTGTCAGTTGCCCACATCGAGGCGACACCTTCGATGCAGGTAGATTCTTAATCGATGAATTGAAAATCCGTGTCCCAGTCTGGAAGAAAGAAAATTGGGACGATGGAACCACCGAATGGGTGCATCCCGGTGAAGAGTCGTGATTCGTTCTAGCTTTGATATGACAGGTTAGAGTTGTCGTATGTTGTTTGAACTCTATGTGTATGGACTTCACTGCAAAAAATTACGTGTGATACGCTGGAATTCCAAAGAGCGAATGACTTGCCTGATCTCAACGATCTTCTGATTGGAAAATATATTCTTACAGGCTGTTCCACTTTGAGAGATTTGATATGTCTGGTAAGTCCCTAATGTGGAGCAGGTTTTTATGCTTCCAAGAACGGATGAATCCCTGCCTCACGCTCGGACATTCTTAACCGAGAGCATTTCCATGCTTCTCATGTCCGCGAAGTACGTTTCAATAAGTTAAAACGCAGACGCCACGATACAGAACTGTTAAGACCAAATTGGGATTTGCTTTAGGCAGTATTTGTCTGAGGTAATGGGTGGTTAGAATTGTCGTTATCAAAAATTCTTCCGTTTAAATCTCGGAAGTCTTTAGGATCACTACTGAGTCTGATTCCTTGGACAATTGTAGAATGAATGCGAACACGATCAGAAGTAGACCGATTGAAATTGGTTGAAAGAACAACAGCCAGACCGCACCGAGTAATAATAGTCGAATGACAGGGTTGCCCTGTAAGGAAGTTAAACTTCGACTCACGATTGTTCGGAATCGATAGAGTAGAACTAAGGCGGCAAGAAGACCGAAAGCTTTGAGTCCGGTCTTCATCCAGAACGGCAGACCCGTTTCGGTCTTCAATTGAATATGGAATTCGTTTTCAGAATCCGGCAAAAACCATTCAATAGTTTGAAACTGGTTTTGAGAACCAACAAGAAGATCAAAAGTCGACTTTGGCATTTCGTTTGTCGCAAACACTGGTCCTGCAGAGATCGTCAAGGATTCGCTTACGTTTAACCATGATTTTCGAGTCATTTGGATCGTGCCGCGCTGCTCTTCGGTCAAATCCGTTTGCTTTAGAAAATCGCTCATCAGTGCGTTCGTTTCAATAAGTTCTTTATATAGCGGACTTTCAATCGGAACGGCATCCTGCATGGACTCGGTGATTTTAATGAGGGCTTGCCAACGATAAATCAGCGAGTTTAAGAGTCCATGTTCAGATTGTGCTTGGTCATATTTCGAATTGCCGTTGCCGCTCACGATACCGATTAAATTTTGAGCTGATTGAATCATCGAAGAGTCAAGGGGTAATTCAGTTCCGGGTTTGGTCTCATCGTGCGCCTCCCAGTAGACCACCAAAGGAATCGTTGGTTCAAAATTTTCAACCTGGACAACATTATCTGTGTTGTCAGCGAGAAAGTGTTGAACTCCATTCGAAGACATGATTACACGTTTCAGTTGAATGTCAGGACGAAAAGGGAGTTGATAACTAAAGCGTTTTGGTCCCGTCAGCCACAAACGCGTCATCCCAACCAGTCTTTGATTTTGAGGTCGCCAGAGAACGGTTTCTGCGAAATGCAGTATTGGCTGATTATTGGTGTCGGAATTCTCATGTCGGGTTAGGGACGTCGTCCCCTCGGTGATTTGATAGGACTGTAATTGAAGACTGTTGACAGCTTCTTGCCATTGCATTGGGATCCATTGCGGCAAATTTTTCCATTCAACAGGAACTGATTCCAAATCTGGAACCTTAACAAAACGATTTTCATTAAAGAACAAAAACTGAGAGGCGGTCCTTGCCGAAGATATTTGCACTCCGGGTATTTGTTCTTCAGTTGTTGATGTTTGAGTTTCGAGCAAATTTTCAACAAACTCTTGTGGGAGCTTGGAGTAAACCTGAATTGTGACTTCATCCGAAAATCTTTCTGGGACAGGAATTGAGTATTCAGTCACTTCGCCCAGATTTTTCATTTCTGTCCGAAAATATCGAGGACCAACTCGAACATTGTCCAAACTGTTCGGCAGGGTAAATGTGATTGTTTTTAATGGTGTTTCATTTCCCTGGAAATGCAGCAGTTGCACACAATTCCAGGTTCGACCATCGTTAATGTGAACTCTGGTAGCGACGTCAACGCGCGTCGCTGACGGGGGAGGTAGCAGACGAATATGCGTTGGTTGCTTCGGAGTATTTGAAGTGAAGTCACCAATCAAGCGAGTCGATGTTAGGTTTTCCTCTTCGAGAGATTCTATCTTTAGTAATTTTCCGTCAGATTGAGTCAGTTCAACTTTCCAGTTTGTTTGATCGAAGATGCTGACGCTTGCAGCAATTTGTTCTGAATTGACAACCCCGATACTAGGCAAAGCACGAAAGGATTCAGGCGTAAATGGAACATCACCAGTGAAAATAACTTTTTTCGCCCCCAGTTGACCACCGGGAATAAATACAAGAAGGGAATTCCCTTCTTGGTAGTAACGAAGTTCGGAAAGATTTTCCGTATCATTTGAGCGGACGCTACTGACTCGCAAGCCACCCTTCAGTTTGTACTTGTGAATAAAAAGCGGTATTTCAGCAACCTCAATGTCAACTGTTGCTTTCCAATTAATTTTTGATCGTTCTACGGTCAGAATTTCTGCAATCGAATTCTTCGTCTTCGAAGAGATGTCCTTGATAAGGAATCTTAAGCCCAGTTCTCCGTTCAAGTTCATGACGATGTGCGGTCGAGTGCGACCGAGCAAATCATTCTGAGGCCATAGATCTGTCGCTAATGTTTCAGTATTTGATTGATTCGCAGCGATTGCTATTTCGACTCCATTCGGAGCCTTGATTCCTAACAACTGCTTGGGGAAATTTGTTCCCCAATTGAGTTTGGGAACAACAATCTCATTTTGTGTGTTGATCGAAGTGGGAAGGTGAAAAATGACAGAAGCTTCTCTATCCGAAGAGCCAGTTTTGTATTCGATAACGAGTTTCTGCTGAGCTTGATCATTCTGTGTCAGAAACCACT
>JABJMI010000420.1 GCA_018659505.1 Planctomicrobium sp. | reverse complement strand
GGAAGTTTTAAAATAATAGATCAGCCAGCGATTCTAACGAGACAATCACAATTCCGTCTGCGCCGATTTGAATGGTATTCAACTTATCCTGAAAATCATGTTCAGCCGCTCTCTTTACGATTTTGATGATGAGCAGATCAAGAAGTTGGATTGAACAAGAAAATGCGAAATCATTTCGTGTTGATTTTTCGCATCATTCCCTCACAAACCAATTCTGTGAGCTAGGGTTAATACATACGTGATATGCCCCCGATATTCTGCCATTAAATCCCTAAATACCTATGCAATCGCTACAAGAAACTGAGTCCGGCTGGCTTTCGAGCAATGTTTCTCGAAAACTCTTCGCTCTGGCGGTTCTCACAACGTGTGGGATGATTCTGGCAGTGAATTATGCTGATTCTGATTTGTGGGGGCACGTCTTATACGGTCAAGAAATTATTAGAGACGGAGCATTGCCGACCACGACTACCTGGTCCTATACAGCGAATGGCTATCGTTGGATTAATCATGAAAATGTGGCAGAGCTGGTGATGGCGTTTGCAGTGAATCAGTTTGGGCCAATGGGTTTAATCGTAGGGAAATATCTATTCAGTTGGGCACTCATGGGGCTGATCTTCTGGCGTGCCCGCGAGTACGGTGTGAGTCCATTTATTGCAGCGTTCGTCTGTTTGTTCGTTGCACTGACGATTGAGTTTCACTGGCACTTTCGACCCCAGATTTTTGGATATGTCTTCTTCGGAGTGATGTGCTCCTTGCTGTTTTGGTGCTTCCATCGATCAACAGAGGATGAAAGTCCTTTCACCATTCAATTCCATCGACTCAAGTATTTATTCTGGCTCGTACCGCTCTCAATCTTGTGGACGAATACACATGGAAGTTTTGCAGCTGGTCTCGCGATAGCTTGTGCCTATCTCGGCTTAAAATTCGTGGAGATCTTTCTTCAGGGAGTTTGGAATCAACCGGTTTCTGAGATTGAAACCATCTCTGCGAAACGGTCACTTTATATGATGTGCTTCATCGTATTAGCGATGTTACTTTCCACACTGGTGAATCCTTACGGAATTGAACTTCACCAGTGGTTACTCGGTGCGTTGGGTGAGTCACGGCCAGAAATTAGTGACTGGAAATCTCCTTCACTCTTCATCTTCAGTCGGGAAGTCAGCGGTCTGTGGCTGATACTGATCACGACAGCGATTGCCATAAAAACGTCACCACAGAAAGATTGGCCAAAGATCATTGTTTTTCTATTATTGACGACGCAAGCCGTCAGCCATATCAGACATTTGAGTTTACTCGCGATCATGTGGGGAAGTTGGTTTGCAGTTGACATCAACCAATGCTGGCAGCGGTTTCTCACTGAGCTCCGTTCGAAAGCAACAGTAGAACCGAATCAAAGCACTTCAGATCTCTTAACACGAAGAAAAAATTCCCGTCCCATTCTAGTACAAGCAACTCTCTGCTTATGGATCCTGGGAGCAGGCGTGATGAGTTGGGCGAAGATGGAGACCTTAAATGTTCCTCGTGATCGATTTCCGGTTGATGCAATTAAGTTCATGGCAGACCACCGTCTGGAAGGTCGAACTTACGTGACCTTCAACTGGGCACAATACGCAATCGGCGTCTTTGCAAATGAGAAATTGGATTCAACTGTCGCCTTCGACGGACGCTTCCGAACTTGTTATCCACAAGAAGTTATCGACATCTACTTCGACTTCATGTTTGGTGAGGATTACACCGGACCACGACATCGTAGTCCTCAATCGGGAGCAGTAGATGGATCACGCGCCCTCACTTACAAAGAGCCCGAACTCTTTCTGATTAGCCAAAAAGAAAAGTCATCAGTCAAAACAATGCAAGCCCATCAAGACGATTGGGCGTTACTCTACGAAGACAATTTCGCCCAGGTTTGGGGGAAACGAAATAAATACGAAGCGATGGGGATGACCATTTCTCCTTTAGATTCAGCGTTACAGAGTAAAACTGAAAATTCGGAACCTGCAGTCTGGCCTGCATTCGCAACGATCGATTCAGATTCGAAAGCAGACACCGATCTAGTTCTGAAGAATTGAATCATACGATGAACTGGATTGATCAAGCTAGAAAAGTTCAAAACTTCACGAGTTTCAAATGAGTTCCACACCTGAGAACTTAATGTCCGGCTCTGATTCCGATTGCCAGAGATCTCTCTGAGGCAGTATATTAGACGCTCCCCACCTTCAGGTTTCTCCAACTTGTGATCGAACATGTTGAAAATTCAAAGTCCGACTAAAAGTCATTTTTGCGATGGGTTGAATCGCCGTCGCTTCATCGAGATTGGATCTTTAGGGGTGTTCGGTCTGGGGCTCTCGAATCTGTTGAAGAGCGAATCCGAGGCTGCGAATACGACACAACATCAATCAAAACGATCTGTCATTCTCATTTGGCAACATGGCGGACCTTCACAACTTGATACGTTCGACATGAAGCCTCTGGCTCCTGCTGAGATTCGCGGACCTTATCAGCCAATTGCTTCTTCACTGCCTGGATTAGATGTTTCGGAACTCTGCCCAGAACAGGCAAAAGTAATGGATCGCTGTAGTGTGATCCGTAGCTTTACACACGGAAATGGTGATCATTGGGCAGCAGCACACTGGATGTTGACAGGACGACTTGGGGCAACCGGGTCTGATCGAATTCCTCGTCAACCTTCGATGGGCGCGGTCGCTTCGCAGCTTCTTGGACCACAGATTCCTGGCTCACTTTCATCAGTCAATATGAATGATGGAGGCTTTGGGTTTCATGGTGGTGCCTGGTTGGGTGTCGCACAGAACCCATTTCGCTATGGAGAGTTCAGCTACGGCAACGAAGCAGGACGCCTTCCAACCGGAGATCATAAGAGCTTCTCATTAAGCGATGGTTTGACCCAAGATCGACTGATGAACAGGGTTTCTTTGCAGAAGCAGATGGACCAACTGAATCGTCAGATGGATCGATACTCAACTTTCCAACAGCTTGACGAAGTCGACGGGCAAGCTCTCGACATATTGATGTCCGGTCGAACGAGAGAAGCGTTTAACCTGGAAGCAGAGGATCCCCAACTCCGTGAGCGATATGGCGAAGGTTGGGGAGAACAGGCATTGCTGGCACGTCGCTTGGTTGAAGCTGGAGTGAGGTTTGTCTCATTGAATACCGGATACTGGGATGATCACTCCAACATCAAGGGCGGGCTCGATAAAAAAATGCCGAAGCATGATCGCGCAGTTGGTGTCCTCATTCAAGATCTTGCAGAGCGAGGGATGTTAGAAGATACTCTAGTCATTTCAGCTGGGGAATTTGGACGGACGCCCAAGATCAACGGTAATGCCGGGCGCGACCACTGGCCACAAGCTCAGAGTATTCTCTTGAGCGGTGGTGGCTATCGACACGGTCAAGTCATTGGGAGTACAAACGATAAAGCAGAGTTCCCGACTTCTCGACCAGTGAGCGTCGAAGATTTCTGCTCGATTGTTTATCACACTCTGGGGTTGAAAAACGACGACATTCTCATTGATCCAACAGGTCGACCAATGCACCTATTGCCGAACGGTCAAGTTCCTAGAGAGTTACTTTGACGACCACTCTTTCAGTGAGTAGAACGGAAAGAGTCGTTGACTCACTTACTCGCGCTGCGTGCTTGCATGGGAGTATATTTCCGCGCTGCTGG
>JABJMI010000600.1 GCA_018659505.1 Planctomicrobium sp. | reverse complement strand
TCGCGGTCTCACAGAATCATTGATCGCCTACGGACTTGGTCGACCTTACGGCTTTACTGATTTCGATTTGGCAGAAGAAATCATCGATCATGTCCAAAGCAACCGATACCGATTGAAAACATTTATTCACTCGCTGATACAATCCGAGAAATTTCAAAGTAAGTCTCTTTGAGTAATGCCCATGACAATCACAACTCACCGCCGCTCTTTTTTGAAGAGTAGTTCTGCATTCATTGCCTTGCCGTTCTTAGAATCCTTGCGCAGTCGTTATGCGGTTGGAAATGAAACGCCCACGGTTCCCCCCAAGAGGATGATCTTTCTAGGCATGGGATTTGGTGTTACGAAAGAAACGTGGTTCCCGAAGATCGACTCGACAGGGACCGATTACGAATTGCCAGAAGGGCTCAAGCCTCTCAAGCGGCACATTCAGGACTTCACCGTCATTCAGAATTTGACCAACCAATACAATAACGAGGCTCACTGGGGAAGCACCTTCTATCTAACCGGCGCGAATCGATACGCGGAACCAGGACAAAGTTTTTACAACAGCATCTCGGCGGATCAGGTGGCTGCCGAAGTGCTTGGTCGCGAGACGCGATTTACGTCACTGCAACTCAACAGCCAAGATGCAAAGAGTTCCGGACATGGTCCGGGACTTTCTCTGGCATGGAATCGACAAGGAAAGCCGGTCTCTGGGGTTGATACTCCGGTTGCGGCCTTTCACAAACTCTTCTCAGATCAGGGCACACCGTTAGCGCAGCGGCAAGCGGATCTGAAACGTCGCAGCAGCGTTCTAGACACTGTCCTTGAAGACGCAAGGTCATTTGGTCGCGGATTAAACAAGACCGACACCGACAAACTCAGCGAGTATTACCAATCGATCCGCGATATCGAAACACGTCTATCGAAAGAGGAACAATGGCTGGACGTTCCGAAGAAGCATCCGAAAGAGGATATTCAAGAGCCCGGGAAAGTGGCCGGTCATGAAGAAGTGAAGCTGATGTACGATATAATGATCGCAGCCATGCAGGTTGATGCAACGCGCGTTATGTCATACCGGCTTCCTACGGAGGCGTTCATTAAGAGTTTGGGAGCGAGCATTTCGGCACACAATATGAGCCACTATTCAGAGGGGACTCGCATGGAAGTCTCTCAGGCTCGCGATCAAAAACATGCCGAACTGCTGGCGTATTTCATCGATAAACTCAAAACGACCAAAGAACCGGACGGTAGCAGCCTCTTCGATCATGTATCTTTGAGTTTCGGCAGCAACATCAATTCCCTGCACTACCTCAACAATTGCCCAACCCTTCTCACTGGTGGCGGTGCTGGTGTGAAACATGGTCGACACATCGTGACAGCGAAAGAGACGCCTCTATGTAACCTTTGGTTAAGCCTACTTCGCGGGTCTGGAATAAACATCGAATCGCACGGTGATAGTACTGGAACGATTGATGAATTGTTTGCGTAGTGTGTTTTATTGGACACTTGAAGTGTCCAACATAACAGACTCTACGCAAATCATTTAGTTCTCCAGTTTGTGCCCATCGCCGCGTTGATCAAACACTTTCGGCATAAATCCGATGGAAGTTTCCATCCAGGAACCGCAACTGCAACCGCCACCACCTTCTGGTGAGAGCAGCATGCCTCCGGCGGGAATCGTACTGAGCCAGCAGTCTGGGCGCAAACGGGGCCAGTCTGTTTTCTTGCCGTTTTCAGGACTCCACATCGAAGCTGTCCACGTTCGCATAAACAGAGCATTTGTCGTGCAGGCATAAGTTCCACATTTCCCACCCGGCATTGTTTCGGGAAGTACGGTACCGTCGCTGAGCGAGAAGACCGCCGGGCGAACGAATAGTCGATCTCCAACGACGGCGGGTCGAGACATCGCCTTTCCATGATCTCCTTTGCCACCTGGCCATTTTGTTGATTGGGACCAGCGTTCGCTGCCGTCTTGATCATCAAATGAAGCAACTTGAAATTCCGAATTCGCAGAAGAGACCAGCGTGAGTTGTTTTGCCGCATGAGTCAAAAAGAACACAACTTGTTCTCCCTTGGGAGGCAGTTTTTTCTCCCATTTTGGTGATCCGGTATTCGCATCGATTGCAACCAGATGCAAATCTTTCCACAACTCGGGATTCCCAACGCGTCGGTCCTTCGAATCGATCACTTCGCTATTGCGAGATTCAACAAAGTACATCGTCTGCCCACCAATGCTGATCGTCGAATTGAGAACCACACCACCCTGATATTCCCAAGTCATTTCACCTGTGCTTGCATCGTTGCAGAACAAACGGTCGCTACAAATGGGGAAAGTCACTGGTCCCGATCTGGCATCGTACCAACCTTCACCTCCCCAGAAGTCCGTCCAAGAAGCTCCGGTCGCGACTTCACTTCCATAAAGTCGATCATTATGAGTTGCGACATATCCCCATTCCGTCTTTGATTCTGTTTCTCTGTTTGAAACTGGAAAGCGGTCAACGACAGAACCGGTTGCGGTATTGATTTTCCAACATTCTTGCTTCACAACAACATACAAATGCTCACGTGTCGCACACCAATTGCTGCAATCTCTCGGAACGTTGAATCGTTCGAGGTTGGGGATTTCCAGAGACCAGATGACTGTACCATTGAAAGAATCGAGGGCAATAATTCGATGGAGTCCTTGCAGGAATAATCGGCCTCCTGTTGCCAAAGGAGATGGCTTTCGACCGCTGCGGTCTGCCTGATAGCGTGGACCGGGACGTCCGACCCATTGAATATCGAGATCCTCAGTCGAACTTGCTCCGCCGAGGTCCTCTCCGGTGAATGCAGCATTGTCTGGGTCACCGTATAAGTGAGTCCAGTCGCCTGCACCGGGTAACGCCGGACGAGAGTAGTGATACCAATGTTGTCCTTCCACGGTATTGACGCTACTGAAATGTGGAGGTAATTCGACTTTCGACTGGGCGACTACAACTGCAACTCCTCCATCTGGGCGTACCATTCTCTCCATTTCCTTCACCAGTGCCGCATCAGTTCTTGTTGTCGTGACGACAAAGTTTGCCCAGTTGCCGACAAATGGAAGCTGGGACAGCTGCTTGACATGATGAACAGAAACCTGAGTTCCGTAGACGCCGTGATCGCGCAGGGTCTTGCGGAGACGAGTGACTCGCGTCAAGTCGTCATCAGCAACCGTGAATCTTAGTTCCGAGTCATGGCACAATTGCAGCAACCGCTGTGAATCGAACTCACCGAGGATCAAACACATTCCTCGTTTTCCAGGAGACAATCGCAGCAATTCGGTAGTCCAGTTCTCTGTGACTGGTAAAGAAGAATC
>JABJMI010000879.1 GCA_018659505.1 Planctomicrobium sp. | reverse complement strand
ACCTTTAACGGCGGAGCCTACTATTTCTATCGGCTTGCATTACTGACTGCTGAGAAGGATGAACTGGTTGCGAGATTGCCGTCAACACAATCTGTGAGCTCATTCTCGTGGCCACCTGTTGGGCTGACTGATGAAAAACTGATTGCCGAAGTCGAACCGAACAACAACGCTGAACAATCACAAAAGATTCAATTACCTTGCGATATCTCAGGTAGCTTTTACCCAGCTGCCGATGTTGATCGCTTTGAATTCGATGCCAAGAAGGGCGAGGTCTGGTGGGTCGAAGTTGCTTCAGAGCGTCTTGGTCGACCGACCGATGCCGCGATTGTCGTCCAGCATGTCACCGGTTCGGGAGCAGAAGAAAAGGTCACTGATCTCGTCGAACTCAGCGACATCGCCAGCCCAGTCAAAGTTTCCAGCAATGGTTATTCCTACGACGGTCCTCCGTACAACGCTGGTTCGCCAGACATTCTCGGCAAAGTCGAAATCAAGGAGGATGGACTTCATCGCTTACAGATTCTAGATCTGTTTGGAGGAACACGAAAGAACGCCCGTAATGTCTATCGTCTGATCATTCGTAAAGCCGAACCAGACTTCGCTGTCGTCGCCTGGGCATTGCATATGAATCTGAGGAATGGTGATCGCAACGCACTCTCCAAACCTATCGCCATGCGTGGCGGATCCACAATGCCGATTGAAGTCGTTGTCGTTCGCCGTGATGGTTTCGAGGGAGAAATCGATCTGAAAATGGAAAACCTGCCACAAGGTGTAACCGCAGCGAGCATCAAGATTCCCGCTGGAAAATCAAACGGAATGCTGTTGATCACTGCTGATGAAAATGCTCCACGAGGATTCTCTCAAGCAACTTTTTCAGCTACCGCAGCGATCAACGAAAAAGTCGTCACGAGACCTGTGCTTATGGCCTCCATGGCTTGGCCAGTCCCCAATGCCTGGAGCGAAATTCCCAGCCCACGCTTGATGGCTGACATACCAGTCTCTGTCGCTGGATCAGAACAGACGCCGCTGACTATTGCTGCGATTGAAGACAAAGTCTGGGAAGTCACAGCAGGTGAAAAACTAACGATTCCACTCACTCACTCGCAACGATGTGATTTCTCTGGAGCAAAAATGAGTCTAAAAACTCTGGGAACAGGTTTTGATAAGAATCCAGCTTTCGATGCTCCATTCAATGCTGATCAGTCAGAAGTGACTCTCGACCTCGCAGCGCTTAAAACAACACCGGGAGACTATACTATTGCTTTCTATGGAAGTGCCGTTGCAAAGTATCAATACCATCCAGAAGCAGTCACTGTCGCTGAGGCGGTTCTAAATCAGGCTAAGGGTCAAGTGACAACATTGACGGTAGAAACGAAGCAACTCGCTGAGACCGCCAAGTCGGCAATGCCCGAACAGAAAGCGGATATCGAGAAAACAGTTCAAGAAGCCGCTGCCAAACTGAAAGCCGCCGAACAAGCGGTGAAAGTTGCGGAAGCACAATTCAAAAGCGCGACAGCAAAAGCGAAACCTAAAGACATTGTCGACATTATTGTGTCGAAACCAATTTCAATCCGCGTTCAGCCCGCGGAGGAGAAAAAATAAGATGGACCAGTTATTCAATCCACTCAATCAATATTGCTCCGGTCCGGGGACGCGTCGCGGCTTCATGAAGATGGGGCTAGCTGGGTTTGCTTCTCTCAGTTTACCCGGCATGCTTCGATTAAGAGCAGAAAGTCCGGCTGCGACTGATGCCAAGAAAACCGCCGTGATTATGGTCTGGAAACCGGGTGGATGTTCGCACATCGACACCTACGATCCGAAGCCAAATGCTGGCAGCGAATACCGAGGACCGTTTGCGACCATTCCAACTAAAGTTCCGGGAATGCAATTCACAGAACTCTTACCTATGCAGGCAGCGATTGCAGATAAGTTCACCGTGTTGCGCTCAATGCGACAAGGTGCAGGCGGACACCCTGCCGGTTCAATGCAAATGCTCTCTGGGGATTCAGATACAAGAGATAAACCGAAACCTAAGTATCCAGACTGGATGTCAGTCGCGAACTATCTGCGCGCACAAGGTGGACCAAGAACGAACCCATTACCCGCTTATGTCGGAGTAAATCCTCCAACAACATATAACGGACCAGCATACTTAGGAGACTCATATTCGCCGTTTTCTGTCAAAGGTGATCCGAACGCACCTAAGTTTGTAGTCCCTAATATCGGTCTCGCCAATCAAGCAGAGGTGAAACATTTAGACCGGCGTTCTTCGCTACGGCAGAATCTGGACAACCTTGAAAGAGCCTTCGATCAAGCCGGAGAACTCGATGCACTTGATGAGTTTGAAACACAGGCAATGACACTCTTAACAAACCCAAAAACAAAAGACGCTTTCGATTTAAGTCTGGAAGACGACAAAACTCGCGACCGTTACGGTCGCAATACTTGGGGGCAGCAGTTGCTATTGGCCAGGCGACTTGTCGAAGCTGGGGTGGAAGTTTTGACATCAAGTTTGCGTGGTCCGTTATGTGGGCGAGTCAATAACTGGGATGACCATGCTGTCAATCATCATGTCTTTGACGCATTGAAATTCCGCTCACAAGCATATGATCAAGCTGTCTCAGCACTCATTGAAGACATCTACGAACGCGGACTCGATGCAAGAGTTCTCGTTGTCGTGACTGGCGAATTCGGTCGCACACCGAAGATCAGCCATCAGCCTAGCACCGGTGCAGGTAACGCCAGCGCTCCTGCGGGGACGCAACAACCTGGTCGTGATCACTGGCCGAGGGCTTTCTCAAACATCTGGGCAGGCGGCGGCATTGAAACCGGTCGTTTCATCGGAGCGACTGACAAACGCGGTGAAGATTCGATTGAACGAATCTGTATGCCTGGGGATTTCCTCGCCACGATATACCATCACTTGGGTATCGATTCGTCTCAGGTCTTCATTAAAGACTTCAACGGTCGCCCCACACCGATTGTGAATCACGGGAAGCCGATTCCAGAACTCATTGGCTAAGCATTTTGTGTTTGTGAGAACGAGGAACTCAATTCTTAATTGAGTTTTTAATATCAATAATGAGCCGTTAGCTGCCCACTTAATCGTGGGCAATCCAATGTGCTTTCGATTAAAACGAAGCCTTCCTTGGGAGCTGAAGCGGTTTATAAAATACTTTGACTTAGTATTAATAAATTCGCACAGAGTGGATCTCTCATGCTGATTCGACGACGATTCACAGACATTCATGATGTTCTATTTTGCTTGTTGTGCTTATTGACGTTTGGGAATCTTTTTTCTCAACCTTCCATTGGTGAAGAAACAGAAATTTCGCGTCAGTTCTCTGCTATTGAGATTGAATACTTCGAGAAGAAAATTCGCCCTCTTTTGGCGAAGCATTGCTACTCTTGTCATTCAACTGAAGCGAAAACGGTCCATGGTGGACTGAAGCTGGACTCGGCTCACTCCCTTCTTTTGGGAGGGGATACTGGACCAGCGATTGTTCCGGGGAAACCTGATGAAAGTCTGCTCATTCAGTCGATCCTTTACGGCAAAGACGCTGACTATCAAATGCCTCCCAAAGGGAAGATCAGCGAGCCGGAAATTGCCGAACTCACTGCCTGGGTCAAACGCGGCGCTCCATTTCCTGCTGATACTGCATCGCCTGCATTGACCGACAAAAAAATCGATTTCGAAAAAGCAAAACAATTCTGGTCGTTCATGGATGTCGAGAAGCAACCGCTGCCGGCAACGACACAGCAAGGTTGGGCACGACAACGAATCGATCATTTCATTTTAGCTGCGATGGAAAAGCAGCAGCTATCGCCTTCACAACAAGCTTCACGAGAGGTCATGTTGAGGCGACTCAGTTTCGACCTGATTGGTCTCCCACCAACACCCGCTGAAGTTCAGGCATTCGTTGAAGATGCCAGCCCTGATGCTTATAAAAAGCAGGTCGAGCGTCTGCTGGCGAGTCCTCATTTCGGTGAGCGCTGGGGACGTCTCTGGCTCGATTTGGCGCGCTATACTGACCGTACGGCAAGTTGGCTGGAAGCTCCGGGTGATCCGTATCTTTATCGCGACTGGGTGATTCAGGCAATGAACGAGGACATGCCGTATGACCAATTCGTCATTCGACAATTAGCGACCGACATGCTGGAAGAAACTGGTGCAGAAGACAACGCAGCCTTGGGCTTTGTCGGCCTCAGTCCGAGTTACTGGAAAGAACTCAAACTTCCCAGCGAGATCATCAAAGTGATTGTCGCTGACGAGTGGGAAGAGCGAATCGACGCAGTTTCTCGTACATTCCTTGGCTTAACAGTCGCATGTGCTCGCTGTCATGATCATAAGTTTGATCCTATTACCGTACAGGACTATTACGCTCTTGCCGGCGTCTTCGCAAGCACCCACATCCAAGGCTTGCCGACGATTGAACCTGCTCTGTATGAACCAGTGAAAATTGCCAAAGAGAAAGTAGCTGCCCTCGAGACGAAATTAAAAGAACTCAAGAAAAAGAAGCCTGTCCCTGAAGAAGAAATGGCTGCGGTAACCAAAGAGATAGAAACGACTAAGACTTCTACTCCGCATTACGACGCTCCTCTCGCTCCCGGGCTTGTTGACGAAGCATTGTTCGTCGAACGTCTAGGAGAGACACCGCAATCAGGTTCCAAAATCGTTTACAAACCTCAGGCGCAAAACTTAAATATTTTCATTCGAGGCAATCCGAATCGTTTGGGAGAAGAAGTTCCACGACGATTTTTGCAGGTTCTTTCTAAAGGTTCCTCAAAGCCGTATCAGCAAGCCAGCGGACGACTGGAACTCGCTGAATCAATCGTCAACGACGCAGCCTCTTTGACAGCACGAGTCATCGTCAATCGCATCTGGCGAGCACACTTCGGACGAGGTCTCGTTACGACACCTAGTAACTTTGGAATTTCGGGAGACGCACCGTCTCATCCAGAATTGTTAGACGACCTCGCTGTCCGATTCATAGAAGAAGGTTGGTCATTAAAGAAGCTGCATCGTGAAATCGTCCTGTCTGCGACGTATCGGCAATCAAGTCGAGCTGATGAAGACTCTGCACAGCTCGATCCTGAGAACATTTGGCTTTCACGCATGAATAAAAGACGCTTACCGATTGAGTCGTGGCGAGATGCAATGTTGTCCGTGACTAAAGAGTTAGATCCTGAGATCGGTGGACCATCTATTGATCTGACTGCAAAAACAAATCTTCGCAGAACAATCTATGCCACCATCCATCGCCGGGACATGTCGAATATCCTCTTAATGCACGACTTCCCCGATCCGACTTCCCACAATGCTCAGCGACTCAGCACGACGACGGCGTTGCAAGGTTTGTATGCCTTGAATGGTCCACTCTTACTCGACCGATCAGAGGCACTCGCAACTCGACTTGAAAAGATTCCTGAGACATCCGAACGAATAAAATTTGCCTACCAATTACTTTACTCACGCTTTCCCACAGAACGTGAATTAGAAATCGGTATCAATTATCTCACTGACGAAACTGAAGAAGAAGAGAAGGCAGCTTGGCGTCAGTACACGCATGTCTTATTCGCTTCGAATGAGTTTCTCTATGTTAACTAAGAGAGAGACAGCTGGATCATTGATTATGAATGAATTCGGAAATCCATTGGTCTCCCGTCGAGGGATGTTGCAACAACTCGGGACGATCCCGGGGATGTTAGGGGCGGCGTCTGTCTTGGCTCAGCAGTCTTTACTGGAAGCTGCGCCGACTGCGGCTAACCTGGGGTGTCACTTCGCACCCAAGGCAAAACGGGTCATTCATTTATTCATGAATGGGGGACCGTTTCAAGCTGATCTATTCGATCCGAAACCTGCTTTAGAGAAATACGCGGGTCAACGCCCCGCCGGGGCTGATCTTCTTACCGAACGTCCAACTGGTGGACTCCTGCCATCGCCGTTCAAGTTCAAACAGTGTGGTGAAAGTGGAGTTCCCGTCAGCGAACTACTCCCGCAACTCAGTCAGCATATCGATGACATTTGTGTGCTGCGGTCGATGCACGCGGACAACCCCAATCATGGTCCCGCTCTACTGCAAATGAATAACGGGTCCATTCTGCCAACACGTCCCAGCATGGGTGCCTGGTTCCTCTATGGGCTGGGGACAGAGAATCAAAACCTGCCGGGTTATGTTGTTTTATGCCCAGGGCGTCCTGTGCGGTTTTCAATTCTGTGGAACAGTTCCTTCCTGCCATCGGCTCATCAAGGGACTTACATTAATCACTCGAATATTGAGCCGACCACGATGATTCCAAATCTTAGAAACACGAAATGGAATGAAGCGACCCAGCGCAAACAACTTGACCTGTTGCGACAACTAGACCAGGAAGTGCAAGGTCGATCTGGTCATGACGATGCATTTGATGCCAGAATTCAGTCGATGGAGACAGCATTTCGAATGCAGTTTCAGGCGAACGATGCCTTTGATCTGAATCGAGAAACAAAACAAACACGTGACCAATACGGGAGTGGACATTTCTCCAATGGGTGTCTACTTGCGCGTCGTCTCGCTGAGCGTGGTGTTCGATTTGTTCAATTATATTACGGCAACGGACAGCCATGGGATACCCATTCTGGTCATGATGATAAAGTTCCAAAACTCTGTAAGGACATCGATCAGCCGATAGCAGCATTGCTGGCAGATTTAAAACAACGCGGGCTTCTGGATGAAACACTCGTTATCTGGGGAGGAGAATTCGGCAGAACGCCGACCTCTGAAAACGGAAACGGTCGAGACCATAACCATCACGGTTTCACAATGTGGATGGCAGGTGGAGGCATCCGCGGAGGGATGACTTATGGCGAAACAGATGAATTCGGTTTCAAAGCAGTTCACAACAAAATGCACGTCCACGACATGCACGCAACAGTATTGCACCTCTTAGGACTCGACCATGAGCGGTTAACCTACCGTCATGCCGGTCGTGATTTTCGCCTGACCGATGTGCATGGGAATGTTGTGCATGACATCATTGCTTGATGTAGTCTATGTAGCAGTCATTTAAGAAATGGAACACCACGGAGGCACGGAGAGCACTGAGGAAAGAATGAAACTCGAACATCTGGTCAGAAAGTAATCGTCCCAGCATCGCATAAAACAACGTGAGCAAAGCATTCTTTTTATCGCACCTTTTTTATTTCTCCGTGTCTCAGTGCCTCCGTGGTGATTTTCTTTTTCGGAACTCACCCATAATAAGCTTCAGCGGGGATGCTTGTTTTCTCGGTCACTAAGCGAGTGATCTCATCGACTTCTGGATTCGATAACGGAGCGACAAAACTTTCTGCGGGCTGCCGGGCGACTGTATAAACCTGTACTAGTTTTAATTGTCCTCCGGATGCTTGGATTTCATTCAATCGATCCAGAAAGGCGTTGATTTCTTCAGCGGGTGGGGACTCACCATGCACTTTCATAAACAGACTTTGAATTACAAGCGACCTGGATTGTGAAGCATCAGCCAAGTTGTCCAAGACACGTTGGAATGGAATCTTAGTTCGGTCCACAAGTTGGAAGTATTCTTCCGTTCCCGCTTCCAGTTTCGCCCAGATCTCTCCGTTGTTTTCATCAAGTATCTGTAGACCACGTTTCACAACATCACGATGGAACATACTGGCATTGGTAATCAACACCATCTTGACCTCAGCGAGAGACTGCTTCGCTTTCAAGTCAGCGACACTCTGGATGATTTCATCGAAGTTGCGATATGTGGTTGGCTCTCCATCACCCGAAAATGCGATATCGTTGAGCCGTTGTAATTCCTCCGGGACATTCGAGAAGCGTTCTTCCTTGAAGATTTCTCCTGATGATACGTAGGTAAGCATCTCTTCGACTTCGTTGAGTAAGCGATCCATCTCGACAAATCTCGTGACCGCTTCGCTGCGCCGATCGACCTGGCAATAAATGCAATCAAAGTTGCAGACCTTGTCCGGATTCAGATTCACTCCGATCGAAATCCCATGACTACGTCGTGAGAGCACCGGGTAAACGAACTTGTTTTGTTCGTACTGGCGTGGGTGAAAGTGATGTTGTTGCAGCGATTGTTCGGAACTCATATTTTCAACTTCAGGAAGATGTAGATCGTTCAATGATATCCAATCTGACTCAAAAGGCGAGATGCGAGTTCAGATGAAAAATTGAACATTGATTATCGGGAATTGAAAACCGTTTAGCTGCACACTTTAAGTGTGCAACCCGTTGGTCGGGCAATCAAGCATTCTGAGTGAAATGGTGAACTATTCGAAAGAACATTTGCGACAACTCCGCTCTGAGCACTGGAAGGAACAGTCTCTTGTCGAATATAATTGGTGAATATCGCTCAAATTTCCCACAAACTCACCAAACCCATTTCTTCAATGCCTGT
>JABJMI010000171.1 GCA_018659505.1 Planctomicrobium sp. | reverse complement strand
GGGTGGAATCTCTGCCATGGAATACACTGGGCAAGGAAATTCTTTCATCGCATTGCCAGATCGTGGTCCCGATGATGGGGCAGTAGCTTACCACTGTCGATTCCATACCGTCGAAATTGAAGTTGACCCCGCCACTTCCACCGTTACCCCTAAGTTGACGAAGACCACATTTCTGACGAATGAAATGGGACATCGTTTTCCGGGAGCAGCCATTGCTTATTCAGCAACGGATTCATTCGGAAGTCGTCTCGATCCCGAAGGCGTACGATTGAGTGCGAACGGGAACATGTTTCTCTCTGATGAATATGGTCCGCACCTGTTCGAGTTTAGTTTGGACGGTAAGCAAGTTCGCGAATTTGAAATTCCACAGCGATACCTCATCAAAACTCCAGGGGTTACTAAAGCCGATGAGAACGGTGCAAATTCATGGGGCCGTTCTTGCAATCGCGGCATGGAAGGTCTTGCACTTTCACCAAACGGGAAATTCTTGTACGGGATTATGCAATCACCACTCTTGCAAGACAGCGCTCGTGACGAACTTGGGAAACCGTACGGTTTGAACTGTCGTATCTTGAAGGTTGATGTCGCAACGGGAGATAATTCAGAATATCTCTACAAACTCGATGATCAGAACAACAAACTCAACGAAATCATGGCGATCAACGATCATGAATTCTTAGTTATCGAACGTGATGGCTTACCAGGCGAAGGTGCCCAATTCAAGAAAATCATGAAGATCGATCTTACGGAAGCAAGTGAGATTCAACACCTCAATAAATTGCCAGCCACAAAACTCCCGCAAAAAATCCGACCCGTAAAGAAGGAAGTTTACATCGATATGCTTGCCCCTTGCTTTGGGCTCGCGGGAGCAAACATGCCGGAAAAACTTGAATCTCTGACCTTCGGTCAAACTCTCAGCGACGGTTCGCGCACCTTATTTGTCGTCTCCGATAACGACTTTGCCGCGGACGCAACAACCAAGTTCTACGTTTTCAAAATCGGGTGTGCTCCAAGGCTCAGCAAGTAGGGTCTCTGTAGTCCGGTGGTTAGCAGTAATCTGAAAAGGGAGGTGCTTACGCGCGAGTAGAATTTGTACAGAATACTGAAACCAACATGGCTATCATCAGTGATGAGCAATGGTCAAACATGGTAGAGATTTGCTTGTAAGCTGGTATTTCATGATCAGTCGATTTTCTCGATTGACGCCGCGACTTCATCGTGGCATCTCGAAAATGTATAATACGTCGATCATGTTCCTTAATTGAAAGGAATACCCAAAACGTGTCAGGTAGGTTTTGCAGATGCCAGAAGACCGCGAATATCGTGATGTCTACATTCGCGTGTTGGCAGTCCGTCAGCTTGAGGATTATGACGCCCATCAACCTGGGACATTGTTTGCCGATGGCGTGACGCTTGGCGTTTGCGATGCGTACAGATTGCAAGCAGCGACGGCGGAACTCCGGGTTGCGAGAGGAGATCGAATCATCGGATACAAAGTCGGATGTACTTCCACAACCATTCGACAACAGTTGGGGATCGACCACTCCATCACAGGTCGATTGTATGATTCGGAATCTCATTCGTCTTCTACGAAATTGTCGCGACATCAGTTCGACCACCTCGCTATTGAGGGCGAACTGGCAGTTGAGTTGTCTCGTCCTCCGGTCCCAGAAGATTTCCAGAACGATCGCTTGAACTCAGTAAAACTACCGGAATGTGTATCGCGTATATTTCCGGTCATCGAATTACACAACTATGTGGTTCGAGGAAAAGTTCCAACAGCGGGAGAACTCATCGCCAACAATGCCATTCACGCCGGCTTCATACGAGGCGACGGCATTTTGCAAGAACAGTTTGTTGTGCAAGAGGGCAGCTGCTCATTACAGATACTCGTTGACGATGAGATAATCGCTGACTGCAAAGGTGCTCAACTTATTCAGGCAATTCGCTCGTCTTTGGAGTGGCTGTTGATCCACACCAAACAAAATGGTGAACAGCTTAAAGCAGGTCAAATCGTGTTGACAGGTTCGATTCCACAGTTAATTCCGGTTCAAAAGAATTGTCGTATTAAAGTCGAAACTCAACCTTTCGGTAGTGTTGAAGTTGGTTTCATCGATTGAGCTTAACAGAGCAATGAATTGCTGGAGAGAGATGTGGCATACTCGGGATTCCCGTGAAAGCCTGTCAGAACACATTCATTTCAGATCAACTCAGATGTACGCTGCGGTAACGCTCTCCTCTCAAGTTTACCCAGTTTGACATCGCTGTAACTGATTTCTTTGCAAGATTCGTTAAAACCGGAATATTTTCACAAGTTCGTCCGGCTCTCAGAACGATAAGAGTGATAACAGACATCGTGTTGATGGTCTGCGTAATAAAAATTGAATGACTTTGTGTGTCTGTGACCGAACGAATCGAACATAGACGTCTTCGCAGCACCTGGAGACAATCAGATGAATTGGCTGAATAAACGAACCAAGCAAATGGGGCTTCTTGCCGCACTCGCATTGGTCACGTTACCGAGTAGTGGATGTACGCTTCTTGCCTGGGGCGTGGAACTCGCCTTTACAGGAGCTGCATTTTGGGGAACGACCCCACTTATCCCAGTGACCCCGTACTTCAGTCAACAGATTGAAGATACTTATTGGGAAGAGGAACGGTATAAGAAAGTACCGATTCTGGATCCTGTCGAAGGCGAGAACGCTCCATTGTTCTGTCTCGATCCACCAAGTCCAGATGAAGTGATGCGGGCATTACCAGATAACACTGCTGGCGGCGTTCCCTTCCTCGCAGAAACAACTCGCAACAACGTACGTATTGTCGTTGAGCCAATCGTCGACCGCGTTGATGAATGTCGCTTCTTCCCGCAACTGGGACCGGCTCGACTCCATCACTGTCACTACAAATGTACTGTCTACTTCCAAGAGACAAAGCGTTCTAGCTGGCCCGTTCCAT
>JABJMI010000579.1 GCA_018659505.1 Planctomicrobium sp. | reverse complement strand
GGCTGTGAATTAACCTGTCCTCGACATGGTGCAAAATTCAATGTGAAGACCGGAGCACCAACTAAAATGCCTGCCACAGAGCCGGTACGAACATTCCCAGTCGAAGTTCGAGACGGGGCTGTCTACGTGAAATATGATGGTTGAACGACTTTTTCAGGGTCAAATTCGGCAAATGAAGCAATCATGCGATGTTTTTTGAAATAAAAAGGTGACTCTGCCCCGCTGTCTGGGTTATCATGCAAATCTGTGATAATCACCTTGCATGATGTTGTTGAGATAGTCCAGTGCCAATGATTTTAGTCTCGCTTGAAGATGGTGCTTCCATCGTTTTGAACAAAGCTGTGATGTTTTTTGGTCGCGGCAACGAGTGTGATATCATCTTGAATAACAGTCGTAAGGTCTCTCGTAAGCATTGCTGTGTCGCGCAAATAGATGAAGATTACGTTGTGCGTGATCTAGGCAGTATGAATGGGGTACGAGTTAACGAGCGCAAAGCCGATCCAGAACTGCCTCTTCAAATTGGCGATGAACTTTGGGTTGGTGATGTCGGATACCGATTTCAACCACATGATGGAAAGAATGGGACCACACAGCCAAAAGCTGAAATTTCAGAAAAACCCGAAGAGAAGAAGCTGCTGAACCCAGCGATTCAAAACATGGACAAACCTGTTCCGCTTCCAGAAGAAGGAAAAGATCTCGTCATCGAAGAGTCGATCCAGCAAAAAATTCTTGGATTAGATGATGGAACTTTTGATTGAAGCTGCGTTTCAACTAGTAAAACACGCTTCGCGGACAAGAGAAGAATTGAATTGAAAATTCTCTACTGAGTAATGAAGCCCGCAGCGTCGAGCTTATCATAAGTTCCGCCCCACATGCCTACTTGATTGTCTCCCAAGGATTTCAGAGCGACAATGCAAATGGCAAGAATCAATGCCAGCATGACAGCATACTCGACGGATGATGGACCACTTTCATCCCGCAGAAAGTTGATGATCTTGGATTGCTTATGTTGTCGTTTCACCGGACTTTTCCAGAAATGAATTTTGCTTAAATTGAAGATGTCCATAACGACATCGTACACTTCGAGCTTTCAGTAGATCTCATAACTTTGAGATTACTTATCAAGTCGTCGCTACATTTCTTAGGGATCCGGGGGAAGGCTGAAATGGGTCCGCGCGATTTCTCTATTCTAACTTATGTCCGGAATAAGTAGAGTCAAATCGATTACTCCGATTTCATGAAAAATTCCCTCTTTCTGAATTTTCGATGTTCGCTGTTCTGCCAATACGACACGTGATTAGAGCTATCGTCAACCGTAACACGAACAGAAATCTAATCGTATCCCGTTACAGAGCAAGACGATACGCTCCTGAGACGACATGTTATGATTGCCTCGGCGCATAATTTGCTTATTCTATGTATTGCTGGGTTGATGTTCATTCCATGAATTTCAAAGTATTTCTCCTCCTTAGTAGTTTGCTTAGTTAACCATCTCAGAAAGTCTTCGATGCCTATTTTTCGCTGGGGAAGTGCCCTTGATGCGTTTCGCGACTTGGAAAGAGAAGTCGATCGCTGGATGAAGAGCGTCGATATCACTTTTGAAAATCCACGCCTTGGTCGACCATTTCCTTCATTGAATCTCTACGAAATTGGCGACACCTACCTCATCACAGCTGAACTTTCTAGTTGTGTTGCAAGTGATCTGGACCTGAGTGTTGCGAATGGCGTGGTCACTATGAGAGGGACACGTGACGCCTCCGGAGATATCCCAGAGGATCGGTATCGACGGAGCGAACGACCTTCAGGAAAATGGGAGCGGTCAATCTCTGTGCCGGAGAGGATCGACGACGATAACATTCGAGCAGAACTCACGAACGGCCTGCTTCGCCTTTACCTCCCCAAGGTCCCTTCCGCTGCTCCGAAACAGATTCATGTCGGAGGCGATAACGCATCCACGTCGACAAGAATCAATCAAGAGGAGCAGTCATGAATGAGTCAACAAACGACGAGAACGAATCACAACTCGCTGCGGGAGTGTCACAGCAATGGGTGAGAACGCCGCCCATTGATATCTTCGAAACTGATGACGGATTGATGTTACGCGCCGACCTGCCTGGCGTCACTTCTGAAAACCTGGAACTCCAGGTTCAGGACAATCGATTAACATTGTTCGGTCGGGTCACAGCAGAACTTCCTGAAGGGGCAACTTTACTTCATCAGGAATACCACCAGGGAGATTTCCTACGCTCATTCATCCTCAGCGATGATGTCGATCATGATCGAATTTCTGCGAAACTAACAAATGGAGTACTAGAGGTTTCCTTGCCGAAAATTCCACGTGCGCAGCCACGCAAGATTTCGATTCAAACTGACTGACACTATTGGATATTCGGTAAATTTAATGGCTGATATCTCTTCATTGTGGTGTTGAAAGGTTTAGGTGCAAACCAGAGTAGACAGCGGTCAGGGTGAGACTTACTAACCAACTGAGCGAAGCGAAACTTAGTCCCTTCTCCCCACCATTTGCGTGTGAATCCAAATAAAACATCGCTGTGGGGAGAAGGTTAGGATGAGGGGACTTCATCGTGCGAGCAATTCGCAGTTGCAGCTCTCCGAATCCCTTCTCATTCCGTCACTTCACGAATTGAGTCAATGGTCACCTGACAAAGTTCTCGCACCAATTCAACTGGCATCGCTGGTGCAGGCATCAGGACGATCACGTCTCCGAGCGGCCGTAAAATGACTCCTCGCTTTCTCGCTGCCAGTGTCACCTGATGACCCATTCTCTGCTTTGCGGAATATGACAGTTGAGGATCTCGCTGCTGAATCAGCTCGATGCCGACCATGGTTCCTCGCTGACGTATGTCGCCAACGTGAGGATGGTCCAACAAGGGTTGCAGACAGCTCTCAATCTCTGCAGCGATCTCTTTCGCATTCTGCAACACATTATTCTTCTGGAATAATTCTAGCGAAGCAATTCCAGCTGCACAGGCGAGTGGATTCCCTGTAAACGTATGCCCATGAAAGAAAGTTTTCCCGGCGCTCGGTTCATCCAGAAAAGCTTCATAGATCTCATCAGTCGCGAGTGTCGCTGCTAAGGGGAGATAGCCGCCTGAAAGACCTTTTGCCAGGCAGAGAAAATCTGGTTGCACTTCTTCCTGTTCGCAAGCAAAGAGACTGCCTGTACGACCAAATCCGACAGCGACTTCATCAGCGATCAATGGGATATTAAATCGCTGAGTGAGGTCTCGAATATGTTTGAGATATCCCGTTGGGTGTACCAGAATCCCCGATGCACCTTGTACAAGTGGCTCAATAATAAACGCAGCCAAGTCTGCTGCATGTTCGGTAATGATCCGTTCCGCCTCAGCGAAGGACCAAGCTACATACTCTTCACGAGTCATTGAAGCAGGGCGATGAAATGGACAAGGAGTCGGAACCGAAACTGTTTCGAAAAGTAGTTTCCCATAAACATGATGAAACAAGTCGATACTGCCGACACTGACTGAGCCGATTGTGTCCCCGTGATAAGCACCACTGACAGTCGCGAAGAGAGTCCTCTTCTCTGGTCCAGAAGCTTTTTGCTGGTGATATTGAAACGCCATCTTCAGTGCGACTTCAACTGCCGTCGATCCGCTATCTGAATAGAAAACTTTATTGAGTCCAGCAGGTGTAATTTCAACGAGTCGACGAGCAAGTTCAATACTCGGCGGCGATGAAAGCCCCAATAAAGTGGTATGCCCGACGCGACCTAACTGGTCAATGATTGCCTGATCGATCTCAGGAACCTGATGACCGTGAACATTGCACCACAAGGCAGAAATGCCATCGAGGTATTTGTTTCCATCCACATCGAACAGATGAAAACCTTCCCCTCGTTCAATGATTGGGGCTCCTTCAACTCGGTATGCCTGCATCGGTGCGAAAGGATGCCAGACATGCTCGTTGTCCCAATCTCGGAGCTGCTCAGAAGTAGGTGGTTTCATGTATGTCATGCTGTGAGCGAGGAGGAATTCTGGAAGCGATAGCAGGAATGTCCTGCGACATGTTTAGCTGCACACTTTAAGTGTGCAACTAAACATTGCGGAACAACGCTTCCCGATTCTCTATTCGGAGAAACTCAATCTCTATTCTCTCTGCGCCCCAACTCTGACAGCCTCAATCACCTTTAACCGGTAATGGACGTCCGAGGGTATCTTTGTTGGCAGTGAATCCGTTGCCATCGACGTCAACATAAATCGGATTTGTCAAAGCTGCCGGAGGAGCAGTTCCGAAACGTGGACCCGAAACTGGACCCATTTTGTTGTCCACGCCACCTGCGACTGCAATGATGTGCGTGTCTGCTTCTAGTTTGAGCGTAAGGTTGAGATTGAATGTCTGTTTTTGACGATCCCCCTTGCCGATCAGCTTGAACAACTCTGGATTTGACTCTTTGGTGAACGTCAATTCTGCACTGGGTCTGCCATTTTTCAACAGGAAGACTTTGTTGATGCGGTGCCAGTTCGGGCATTGAACAGAAATGTTCACAATCACCGGAGCACCACCCGATTCAAGGTCTTGCCCGACATCTGCGATGATCCCTTTAGTGTTCGTAATTTCCATGGTAAGAAAAGGACCGTTGGACATCACGATTCGTCCTTCTTCCGAAGCATGGACAATTTCCATATGGTCAATTTTCGCTGGATCATCAGTGCTGCATTGCACCCAATTGCGAATCCAGCCTGAGCCGTGGAAGTTGTAATGAGCATCGGTGTTGACGACCCCAGGAATTCGATAGCCCTGGTTCAAGAGTTGTAACCACTTGAAAACGCGATTCTTTTTTGCCATCGCTTCTGTGACTCCATCAAGTGTCCCGGTCTCTAATGCTCTGGGAATCGGATGAATTTCCATCGCATCGATAAACGGAATTCCATCTGCATGTCCACCGTCAGGTTTACCGTCTCCGTTCTTGTCATAGAATAACCAACCGATATCTGGATGGTCTTGCTGAAGTAGTTTCTCGCTGTTGTTGTCCCAAGTTGCCAGGCGGCGAAGTTGAGTCTCAACACTGCCGTCGGTGACTGGACCTCCACCATCCTGACGATGCGGATGATGGTGCAGCGGAAAGACATTCTGGTGATTTAGCGGTAGCGGACTTCCAGTTAATTCCATTCCAGTGATCGACGAAATGAACGGTTGAATTTTGAGTTCTTCAATGTGTTGCTGATAAGTATCGATTCTGTTGTGTTCGGTACAGGGAGCGAACTCGATGTTCTCGCAGACTAAGTTCAGGACACGTCCTTTTTGACTGGACGTGTTGTCTCCCGATGGTGTGCTATGGCTGTGAAAGTCAGTGCTGACCCAGCCCGTTGTATCGACCATTCGTTCGAGAGTTGCCGTTATAGACGTTGCCTCATTCGCTTTGATTTCAATATCTTTTTCATCAGCACTGTACTCGGGTCCGTGACTTGTACGGATGAGATACTTGCCAGGTGCGAGTGACTGTTTGACCCAACCGTTAGGGCTAT
>JABJMI010000392.1 GCA_018659505.1 Planctomicrobium sp. | reverse complement strand
ATTTTATTCGAAGACGCAATCGGAGACCGCGCTCTCTCAGATTTCAAAAGAATTCTCGCCATCACAAAGAACAATGACTTCGGAGCTGTCCTAGTTCTCTCTGGGGAGAACGCTGATCAGTCTGACTCACTAAATGAGTTTTCGCCCTATGGAAAAGCTCTGTCACAACCGATTCGCTTACGCGACCTCCGCGAGTCGCTGCAAAATGTGATTGGCATGTCTGTCGATTCCTGAATTAGTTGAATGATGTCGGATACAAAATTAGAAGTTCTACAACGTCGTTCTGAGCTCTTATTTCAGGTTCGCCAATTCTTCAAGAGTTATGGGTATTGGGAGATCGATACACCGCTTGTCTCGCATGATACCTGCATCGACCGCTGGCTTGATCCGTTTGAGTTAAACATCCAGGGCGAAAGATGCTTCCTGCAAACATCACCAGAATTTGCTATGAAGCGTCTACTCTGCGAAGGCGCTGATTCCATCTTTCAAATCTGCAAAGCATTTCGTAAAGGGGAATCAGGGGCGAATCACAATCCCGAATTCACCATGTTGGAGTGGTACTCCACACAAAAAACTTTGCCGGATCAGATTAAATTTGTTGAGTATTTATTCAATGATTTGTTGAGTTTCGTTATTTCGAAAGAGTGGTTGCCAGCGAGGACAGAGTTCAAGTTCCAGCAGATGACCTATGAATCGGCTTTTCAAAGATATGCAGGGATCTCAGCGATGAATTCAACGCTTACCGAATTGGAAGCACTTGCATCGAAGTTTGGATGGAAAACTAATTCACTGGCAACCGATGACAGAGACGATCTCCTGAATTACATTCTCGCCAGTGTTGTTGAACCTGAACTCGCAAAACTTCAAGCAGTTTCTATCACCGATTACCCCGCGACTCAGTCTGCACTAGCAACAATCCGCCAGGAAGAATTCCCCGTCGCTGATCGTTTCGAAATGTACTTGAACGGCATTGAGATCTGTAATGGCTATCAGGAATTGACTGATCCGCAAGAGTTGCGTGAACGAATGCAGGCTGAGAACAAGAAGAGGCGGAAAAACGGAATCAGCGAATTTCCCGTCAAGAGTTTCCTACTGCAAGAAATGGCAGAACATCGTTTGCCCGAGTGCTCTGGAGTTGCATTGGGGATCGATCGATTAGTTATGATTTTATTAGGGCAAGAAACATTGCAAGACGTGCTCGCATTCCCATTTTCTAATGCGTAAGTTCAGTCTTTTGGTTGATGGTCAAATCATTTCTTCATTTCATTGTTGAATTTTCAATGAACTTGATAAAATACATGTATTCTAATCCTCACTTACAATCACACCATCAACGAGATTTCCATGAATCGATTCCTGACTTTTTGTGCTGTGGGAGTTTTTATAACTTCAAGTTTTGCTGTAACTGACCCCGTCTTTGCTGAGAAAGAGAACGAAACTGTGCTGAAACATAAGGTGAAGACTCTCGAGGGTAAAAAAATTGAGCTCTCTGCATATGAAGGAAAAACTCTACTTGTTGTGAATGTCGCAAGTCGTTGTGGAGCGACTCCTCAGTATGCCGCTTTGCAAGATGTCTACAAAACATTCAAAGACGACGGACTCGTTGTCATTGGTTTCCCTTGTAATCAATTCGGCAAACAAGAGCCTGGTTCATCGGATGATATCAGAGAGTTCTGCACAGCGAACTACGGCGTCTCATTCCCAATGATGGCGAAGATCGACGTCAATGGAGACAAAGCAGACCCGTTCTATAAAGCATTGACCGCAGCAGAAACAAAACCTAAAAAAGCTGGTCCAGTCGGTTGGAATTTTGAGAAATTCCTGATCGGTCGAGACGGCAATGTCGTTGCCCGCTTCGGCACATCGACAGAGCCTGACTCACCTGAGGTTATCGACGCCATCAAAGCTGATCTCTCAAAGAAGTAGTTCTGAGTGCTGAACATTAGGTTTCCATGACACCGAACCAAACTCCATTTTTGGTTCGGTGTCTTTGTTTTGGTGCTTCATTAAATTTCGTGG
The DNA here is from genome assembly GCA_018659505.1 of Planctomicrobium sp. Classification (GTDB taxonomy): domain Bacteria; phylum Planctomycetota; class Planctomycetia; order Planctomycetales; family Planctomycetaceae; genus Thalassoglobus. Next base: position 2,097 of record JABJMI010000392.1, on the reverse strand, counting down.
CCTCAAGCGAAGTCGAAAGCTGATGCCATGAAAAAGTGATTCGAGCATTGGAAATGCTTTGAGGTCGCTGTAAGTTGGTGACTCCCGTATGAAAACATTCTGAGGACTGAGATGGATATCGAGACGACTTTTCTCGACTGGAATGCACCGGCACTGCCCGCAGCTGTTGATCAATTGATTCATATTTATCGAACAGATGATGAGATTGACCTCTCGCATGTTCTGGCTGTGTTCCCCGGAAGTCAGGCAGGTCGCCGATTTCTGGAACTCCTCGCTGAGAAATCGAATGGACGAGCATTACCACCAAGAATCTTGACTGTCGGTACCCTACCTGAATTTCTATACGAGTTGAAAAAAGCATTCGCTTCCTCTTTAACGCAGAATCTCGCTTGGTCAGAAGCGTTACGGGCAATCCCGCGTGATCGTTTGGAAGTTGTCATCCCACAGCCGCCAGACGAAAAGGATGTCGACGCCTGGCTGAACTTAGGAGAACTGATTCGGCGACAACATCGCGAACTGGCGACCGACCGCTTGGACTTTTCAGAAGTCGCTTCCAAAGGGGGAAGTTTAGAAGGCTTCAACGAACAGGAGCGTTGGAAGGTTCTCGCAGAAGTGCAAACTAAGTACTGGGAAATCCTCGATGATCAAGAGTTGTGGGACCAGCAATCGGCACGTCTCTATGCACTCGACAATGGCGAGTGCACTACTGATTCAGACATCGTGATGATTGGAACGGTCGATCTCAACAAGTCTTTGCGGGCAATGCTAGAGCAAGTCGCAAGCAAGCAAACGCAGCGAGTGCGTATTTTTGTTCATGCCCCGCAGCCGGAAGCTGATTTGTTCGAAAAATTTGGAAACTTGAAAGCATCTGCATGGGAAAACTTGCCCCTTAATATTGCAGACAAACAAATTCAGATTGTAGACGGTCCACAAGAACAAGCGGCTCAAATTGCTATTGAACTCTCGCTACTCTCCGGAAAATACGCGAGTGACGACGTCGCCATTTGTGTACCAGACGACAGAATCATTCCTCACATTAGCCGTTTGCTTGAACTGCAAGGCGTATCGACAAACTGGGTGATTGAACAGACTCTTCCAGAGAGTGGCCCCTTCCAGTTGCTGGAATGTGTCGCAGGTTATCTCGACGCAGATCGAACAGATCATTTCTCGGAATTGATTCGACATCCCGATTTTGCAGAGTGGATCAATCGACAGGAACTCCCAGCGAACTGGTTAACGCGTTGGGATGCAAACGTCGCTGAACATTTACAGCGTCGTACCGCGAAAGTCCTTGGCAATAGCCACTCGGCTAAGACTGCTCGCAAGCTTGTCGAGACCGTCAAAGTGGCTTTGAAACCTTTTCGAGGATCAGCAAAACCACTCGCAGATTGGTCATTGCCTGTACGAGATTTTTTACTAGAGATCTACGGCGAGGTCGACTTCAATCCAGATATTGATGACCATCGTCTTATTATTCAGGCGACTCAGATGATCCATGATGCCTGTCTGGAACATGGAAAAATCCCAGAAGCGTTAGCACCCGTCGTCTCTGCTTCTCAAGCGATCAAGATGACGTTGAGTCAGATCCGAGGAGAGTTTTTATCCTCGACTGCGAAGGAAGACGGCATCCATCTATCTGGTTGGTTGGACATGCCGCTGGATGATGCTCCCGTGGCATTAATCACATCCATGAACGAAGGCTTTGTTCCTTCGGCGGTGAATCACGATTTGTTTCTTCCGAATCGATTGCGAACACATTTGGAAATTGAAGATAACTCTCGTCGGTATGCACGTGATGCCTACGCATTGAGTGTTGTACTCCATTCCAGAGAACATGTTCGACTGATTGCAGCCAAGCGTGATGTGCGTAAAGAACCACTCACACCCAGCCGGCTGTTGTTTGCCACAGAACCTCAAAAGATCGCAGAGCGAGTGGTCAACTTCTTCGATGAAGACAATCTCAGTAAACCACAAGTCATCGGGATATCGACAAAGCGTGAAGAAAGTGATTTCAAAATCCCACGTCCTGCCCCGATGGATGAACCGAAGCGATCATTTCGAGTGACAGAATTTAAGGACTACATCACTTCCCCGTAT
>JABJMI010000541.1 GCA_018659505.1 Planctomicrobium sp. | reverse complement strand
TCATCGTGACTGAGGGTTGGGCTTTCGCCAGTTGTTCCACACGGGCTGACTGAGTTCGTACCGACTTCGACTTGATCATCGACTAGTTTACGCAAAGCCGCTTCGTCAACATTTCCATCGCGAAATGGTGTTACCAAGGCAACTGTCAGTCCAGCAAATATTTCCCCCTTACGGGCCATTATCCTGTCTCCACTTTTGAGCAAATCCGCTCGCTATTTTTGCACATCCACAATTTTAAGTTCTTGCTGAATGTACTTGTCTACTGTGATCAGCGACTCAAATTCCATTGAGTCTTTTCACATCTTAGAGAGATCGCGGGCGGTTCGAAAGCGTGCCAGTGACGCATCGACAGACAATGATCGATCAGCATCTTCTGAGACAGGAGCTTCTCATAGTTCAGAATATCGTTGAGCTGATTTCCTATGATGGAGCAGTCAGAAGATCTTTAGGCAATGGTGCAGGTTTTGGTGGAGAAGATAGCGGAGAGTCTGCATACAGCTTGGCAACGTAATCGCCGTAGCCGTTGTATTTCACTGTTGGATGGCGTTCTCGGTTGCCTAACATCCATTCTGACGCTTGGCTCCAGCGGGGATGTGGTACTTCGGGATTGACGTTTGCCTCAAAACCATACTCATTGGGATTAAGTGAATTCCAGAAGGTCTTCGGTTTTTCATCAGTGAGTTCGATTTTCACAATCGATTTAATGCTTTTAAAGCCATATTTCCAAGGTAAGACCAACCGAACTGGCGCCCCATGCTGCTTAGGGAGTGGTGTCCCGTAAATTCCTGTTGTGATCAAGGACAACGGATTCATAGCTTCTTCAATCGTCAGACCTTCTGAATATGGCCATGGGTAATCATCGTACTTCTGTGTGGCAGCCTGTTCGGGATTGAAAAACGTATCGAATTTTACGTATTTCGCACCTGCCAGTGGGTCAACCTTTGCCAGCAAATCGCTCATGGGGAAGCCGGTCCAAGGAACGCACATTGCCCAAGTTTCAACACAACGATGGCGATATGCTCTCTCTTCAAGAGTGAAAAGTTTGTAGATGTCATCTAAATCAAAGGTTGTTGGTTTACGGCAGAGTCCCTCGACCGAGATTTTCCAGGGTGTCGGTTCGAACTTGTCGACATACTGATAAACTTGCTTTGATGTCGAGAATTCATAGAAATTTGTGTATTCAGCTGCATCCCGACGTTCGGTTTCGGGGCGTCCATAGGTGAAATCTTCGTTGCGTGGGAAAGGATAGTTCTTTTTGCCTTCTTCAACTTTCCCAGCGTTATCGATTTCTTCAATCGTCGCTTTCTGGCAGCCCAACATCGATGCGGAAAGACCTGCCCCAGCGATGACGCCAATTGATTTCAAGAATTCTCGACGACCTTGCTTGTCGTTGTAGATTGATTCTTCTGTGATCAGACTTTGAGATAAGTCCCATGGTCTGCGAACAAAGTAATTCATTGAGTTTTTCCGGATCGGCGTAAGTGCATAAATCAATTGAATCATATTGTATCTGAGTCGGCGAATTGAACCAAGACTTTTCTGAACGCAGCCGGACACTTTGTGATGTGAGATAAACAACTGTTGGAAATGTGCCAGAAACGAAACTTCTAAACAGTAATATCTGTTAATGTAACTTTTTGCTAACGATTTGAAACATGATTCAACGCAAAGGCGCAATGTCGCGAAGGTGCAAAGAATTCTTGCCTGCATCTTTCACTTCTCTGCGGCTTGGCGCCTTTGCGTTTTATTATCCAGAAACTTTAATAGCAGGAATTTGCATCTACCCCGAGGCAACGTTTGATCAAGGTATTGAGGTGTGGAAGTAATAATTTGAAAGACTTCAATTTCAAGCATACACACACAAGAGACAACGATTGTCCGCCAATGACAAACACGACTCGCGCGAGTGCAATGAAGAAAGAATCTCACGCAGAGCCGCAGTGTTCGCAGAGAAAAATTAAAAACTCTGCGCTCTCTGCGGCTCTGCGTGATTCATAACTTTTTGAAATTCAACAGTAATAAATCCCACATCACTAAGTGTCCCGCAAAACTCTACTTTTTAGCCGATAATGAGAGCTTTTGTACTCTTTCCAGTAGTCACTTGATCATCAGAGCGAATCTCCAAACAATCCACTTCTCAATATAACTAAGCTGTGAAGATTCGTTTTTAAGGTGAGATCAGGTTTGAAGTTGGAGAAATTATTCTCGGCACTCGACTGGAAAGCGTCCGGGAAATGGACGTTTCTCTCGATACTCGTTGGAGTGATCGCTGGTGTGGGCGGGATTCTTTTTCAGATCCTTGGTCAATTCGTACTGCATTTCACGCTGGTTGAATTCGCAGGTTACGCTCCCATGGAAGCTGTTGGGGAGCACTCGTTGTTCGGACATACCGGGTTCGAGAATTTCTCGCCTTGGATGGTCGTGGCCGTCATGACAGTTGGTGGTTTTGTCTCTGGCTGGTTGGTCTATACCTTCGCCCCTGAAGCAGAAGGGCATGGAACAGACGCCGCCATCGATGCCTATCATAATAAGCGAGGACGAATTCGAGGCAGGATTTTACTGATTAAAACTCTTGCTTCAGCTGTCACATTGGGAACG
>JABJMI010000293.1 GCA_018659505.1 Planctomicrobium sp. | reverse complement strand
TGAGCTTCTTCTCGCCAGCAGCCAATGTCAGCTGCAATTCCCAATCCCCATATTCCTGCTCTCGCTCAACCATTGTGTTGCCAAGGAACAGCACTCGCTCACCATCCTTCAACAGAAACTCAGCAGCGGACGTAGTTCCAGAAAAGGTCGCGATACAAATCAGAGTCGAGAAGAAAGTATTTCGCATTTATCTCGGATGTTCATTCTAAGAGTGAAAGGAATAGCTCAATAGAAAGATTACTGAATTCGCTGTCGTCTAACCATCCTGAAATACAAAGAGCCGAACACCAGAGGTATTCGGCTCTTAGGATTCAATCTAAATCAGTATTTAGATCACACCTTCACATTAATCTCGTAGCCTTTGCGTTGCTCTCTTTGTTGCATGCTTTGACCGGTCGAGTCGTTGGTGATTTGTTCCGCTTTGGGGTCCCATTCGAGGGTTTTATCCAAGCGGATGGCGATGTTTGCCAAGTGGCAGGTGGACATCGCTTTGTGATGCGTCCAGACGTCGGAGATCGGTTTCTCGCGAGTCTTTACGCAGTTAATGAAGTTCTCCATGTGGCTGGTCGGTTCGCCACCATAGACTTTTGAAACTGCATCTTCTGGCAGTGGATTCTCCTTGAGTGCCTCGACGGGCGCCCCTTTAGTTGCACCACGAGAAACATGGAAGCGACCTTCTGTTCCTTCGAAGAGAATCCCGTTGCCGTCTTTCGAGTTGCTGACGATGTGCATCTCAACGCCGTTCTGGAACATGACTTTTACATCGAACTTTGTCGCAGCGTTGTAACGGTCGTTCATTTGTGGCATTCCATTTTCGAATGGAACCGGATGCTGTGACATGATCGGTTCGACTGAAACTGGACCTTGATCGGGAGCTTGTTGATCAATCGCCCATTGAGCGATATCTACATGGTGAGCACCCCAGTCAGTCATCTTTCCACCAGAGTATTCGTACCACCAACGGAACTCATAATGACAGCGGCTCTTACCCCAGTTACCGCCTTTCTTGAAGCGGAAGTCAACCTCAGGAGCCTGACCCAGCCATTTCTCCCAGTTCAATCCTTCTGGAACGTCAGCGACAGGAATTTCACCACTGTCACTAGACCCACCAATATCACAGGTCACTTTCTTGACGTCGCCAATGCGACCTTCGCGAATCAAAGCAATCGCTTTTAGAAAGCGTTGCCCCATTTCAGTTCGCTGTTGGGTTCCTACCTGGAAGACACGTTTCGTGTCGTTGAGAACCTTGATGATCTGCTTACCTTCGTGGATTGTTAATGTAAGAGGCTTCTCACAATAAACGTCTTTGCCAGCCTGCATCGCTTCGATGGCAATTTTGGAGTGCCAATGATCGGGGGTCACAATCGTGACGAGGTCGATATCTTTTCGCTCCAGAATTTTCTGGTAGTCCTCATAGACATCAACTTCGGTCGGTCGACCAGCTTTTTTGTGAATATCCTGGACTTTCTTCTTGCCTGCTTCAGCGTGGTTCGCATCAACATCTGCGACGGCAAGACAGTCTGCGAACCGATAAGCAGCGGGACCAACCGCATTCCAACGACTTCCAGTCCCGATGGAGCCGACAGTCATCCGTTCGTTCGGACTTTTGGCAGCAGCTTCTGCCAATGTCATTTTTGTCGAAAACCAATATGGCATGGTCGCACCAGCGGCGGCAGCCAAGGTGCCTGTTTTCATAAAGTCACGACGAGATGTATTCTGCTTGTTCAAAAGATGCTCCTGAAAGAGATTGTGATTACACACTTTAATTCGGGTATACTGGCAGATAAGTTTTGCCAATCATTAAAAATTAACATCTGTATTGTATCGCATAGACGTGGTTTGATGCAAAATCAACGGAAGAATTTTTTTAAACCGTTTACAGAGTTGAAAGAAGAAATCTCGAACCACACGAAAGAAAAAGAGAGAAGTGTTCAGCTAGATGTCAGTTAGGTCAGCCAACTTTCATTGTTTAGGGTAAAGAGACAGGATGGACATGATTTACAGGATAAGTTTAACACAAGGCAAAACCACGAACAGCAATGTTTGAATTGATTGCATTACCCGTTGAATTTGTTTTAAGAAAGAGGTGGATGTTAGTTTTGCGAGATGAATGTCCCAACTTATCATGTTCATCATGTCAATCCTGTCTAAATTTTTCGAACGAGATAGGCATGATTCGTGGCGCAAGATAGGTCTGTCAGTTTCAGTGTTTTTTTCGTGTCATTTGTGTGTTTCGTGGTTATCCAATGCTTTCAGAATCGTGAACGGTTACAAAGTCATAAACTATGCCCAGTCAGAACCACACACGATTTATGGCTACAACTTCACCTCTAGGTAATCAACTTCAACTGATGCGGATTAACAATATCCAGAGACTCTCGTTGGTCCTCCTTTTTCTAATTGTTTCTAGGCAGGTCACCGCTGCCGATGATTCTAAATTTCCAGCCACGCTTCAGCAGTATGAAGAGCAGCTGATACAAATCAGCAATGAAGTGAGCGACAGCGTCGTCATGATCGCAGCGATACATGCAACGAATGCAGAGAAAACACCGACCGAACGCTTTGAGGAGATATTCCATCCAGAGGCTTCTCAACTGCCTGCTCGGATTGGCATGGGGGTGATTGTTGAAAACTCTGACAACCAACTTCTGGTCTTAACAACGACTCATCTTGTCGAACCGATCATTAGCAGGCAACGTCAGCAAAACCCCTTTGATCTCTTTGTGAAGTTCAGCACGAATGAAATTGCTCACGCCAGCTTAGTTGCAGCGGACCCTCGCTCTGAACTTGCTGTTCTTAAGATAGATCCAGAAGTTGAACTCAAAACAAATTCTAATTTCACCCCAGTACAGTTTGCTGAAACGACCAACACAGTCAAAGGTTCTATCTTAGTCGCCCTTGGTGATCCGTGGGAAATGGCGAAAGATGGACAATCTGGTCTCAGCGCTGCGATTGTGACAGATATGCAGCGGTCTTTGGAACTAGACTCGGATCGAACTTTAGCGGAGCGTACCCTCCACGAATTGGGAACTCTGCTTACACTCGATCTTCCGGTTCGGTTTGCCTCCCATGGAACTCCTCTCTTCACAATACAAGGTGAATTCGCTGGATTGGTGCATTCCCAAAAAGTATTTAGCCAGCAGGGAGAGGCAGTCAGCTTCGCGGTTCCGAACTCCGAGGGGTTTCGTCGCATCGTTAAGGAACTGAAACAGGGGTACGAAGTTGAATATGGATTTCTCGGTATTAGTGCAGAGACTTCATCCACAGATGCCTTCGATAATATCTCTTTAACAACCCCACAAAGCACCGCAGCAATTGTTCTACGCGTGCCAGAAAATTCTCCCGCTGCGAACGCAGGAATGAAGAGAGACGATCTAATCTTGCGAGTCAACGATCAAATCATCGAAACGAATGAAGACCTTGTCCGGGAGATCACTCTACTGAAGCCAAGTGAACGTGTTGAACTCATGCTGTATCGAGATGGAGAAGGGACTCAATCCGTCACAGCAACACTAGGGAAATGGCCAATCTATGACGACAGTTTAATAGTCACCACACAGCAACGTCATCCAGACTGGAGAGGTCTACACGTCGATTATCCGACATCGCGCAAGCGTTATTTGAGGGACCGATTTCTCTCCGTTTATCCCACGGGAGTGGTGATCGTTTCAATTGAAGAGGGTAGCATCGCTGACCGTGCCGGATTGCAAGTTGGTCAATTCATCGTCAAAGTGAACGGTCAATCAGTCGAGACACCTCAGCAGTTCCAAGATGCTGTCGCAGACCAGCAAGAAGTAAATATCAGCTTGGCAAGTGGAACTGAAATCACAATCTCGAACGATTGAAACATTCATACCTATAGCACTTCAGCCACTGGACACCTTGAATCAATTTTGAAAGCTGCAATTGATTGTCACTAAAAATCTGCCACAGAGATCACTGAGGACTCAGAGGTAAGAAGATCAGGTACACTTTTGAATTCACCTTTTCTCAGTGTTCTCGGAGTCCTCTGTGGCAAAACAACTTTCAATCAGTTCTGAATCCTTGAAGAGTTTATCCTTCTAGCGTGTTACTTAATTCTCATCATATATTGAGATGGAATATCAAATGAAATCCAGTTTTCTCCTCGCTTTAGCTGTCCTGTTAGTCAATATAATAGGGAGTCGTACCTTTGCAGCAGAGCGACCGAATGTTGTCTTCGCATTCGCAGACGATTGGGGACGCTACGCCAGTGCTTACGCCGAACTCGAACCGGGTGGTCCTAGCGATGCGGTCAAGACACCGAACTTTGACCGAGTTGCTCGCGAAGGAGTGTTATTTCGTAATGCGTTTGTGAACGCTCCTTCATGCACTCCTTGTCGTAGTTCATTGTTGTCAGGGCAATACTTCTGGCGAACCGGGCGCGGAGCGATCTTGCAGGGTGCAATCTGGGATGAGACGATTCCGACGTACCCTTTGCTATTAGAAGCGCAGGGGTATCACATCGGGCATACCTACAAAGTCTGGAGTCCCGGAACGGTCGCCAACGCCCCGCACGGTGCTCGACGAACCGCTTACAACAAGAGCGGCACACACTTCAACGGGTTCTCTCAATTTGTCAGTGGAAAAGCAGACATCGAAGTTGCCAAAGAAGCCCTATACATTGAAGTTCGAGAGAACTTTACGACCTTCCTAAAAGACCGTGAGAATGACGAACCTTTCTGTTACTGGTTCGGTCCCACGAATTGCCATCGCAAGTGGATTAAAGGCTCGGGCAAGAAACTCTGGGGAATTGATCCCGATCAGTTGGAAGGCAAGCTACCACCGTACTTGCCGGACGTCCCAATTGTTCGGGAAGACTTCGCTGACTATTTGGGAGAAGTCCAGGCTTTCGATGCTGGTCTAGGAGTTTTGCTGACTGAACTGGAAGAGATTGGCGAACTCGAAAACACCATCGTGATTGTCTCCGGCGATCACGGCATTCCCGGCATTCCACGCGGCAAGTGCAACCTCTATGACTTGGGGACTCAGGTTCCTTTGGCGATTCGCGGGGGGAAGAATTTTCCTCACAATAGAGTCGTTGATGATTTCGTTTGTCTACCGGACTTAGCTCCGACAATTCTCGAAGCAGCGAGTGTTGAGCCTCCTAAAGTCATGACCGGTCGCAGCCTAATACCTGTTCTTAAGTCAACAAAGTCGGGACAAGTTGATCCAACACGAGATTCTGTGATTGTTGGTCGGGAGCGACACGTTGCAGCTGTCCGGGACGGAAACCTTCCCTACCCGCAACGAGCGATTCGCACGAAGGATTTTCTCTACATTCATAACTTCAAACCGGAACGCTACCCAATGGGACATGGACCAGGGTACGGGAAACCCGCATCTCCAATGCCAACCTACGAAGAACTCGCGAATAACACATTCATCGGATACGGAGACTTGGATGCGAGTCCAACGAAAGCATACGTCACTCTCGGAATGGGCAAACCCGAAATGCAGGAGTATCTCGACATTGCCTTTGGACTTCGCCCGCAAGAAGAACTCTACGACCTGAAGAAAGACCCGCACCAATTGAATAATGTTGCCCAAAGTGCCGATTACTCAGATGATCGGAATACTCTGTCTACTCGTTTGATGAAAGTCTTGAAAGAGACCGGCGATCCACGTGTCCAAGGTGACGGTTCAACGTACGACAAGTCACCATTTACTGATGTGTTCAAACGGAATCGACCTAAGAAGTAAGATTCGATAGATTACTGTCGACTCACAAAGAAGCTGAATTGTTGATTAAAGATATCAGACCCCATGAATACGAACGAACTCCGCGAAGCCTATCTCTCATTCTTTGAATCTAAGGACTGCGTCCGCCGTCCGAGTGATGTCCTTGTCCCGAAGGAAGATCCGACGGTTCTCTTCACACCAGCGGGGATGAACCAGTTTAAGAATCAATTTCTGGGAATTGGTCCGTTGGAATTTACACGTGCGACGACTTCACAGAAGTGTCTGCGCACGGGTGATATCGGCAACGTCGGTGTCACTGCCTATCACCATACATTCTTTGAAATGCTCGGGAATTTCTCGTTCGGAGACTATTTCAAGCAGGAAGCAATTCACTGGGCATGGGAATTCTTAACCGATAAACAATGGCTCGGATTAGATGGCGAACGACTCAGCGTCACCGTTTATCTCGATGATGACGAAGCGTTCAACATCTGGGAAAAAGAGATCGGGTTGCCGAAGGAACGTATTCAGCGACTCGATGAAGATGAAAACTTCTGGCCGGCGGAAGCTCCTTCCAAAGGACCAGATGGCGTCTGCGGACCGTGCAGCGAGATCTATTATCATCCACCCAGTGGTGGCGAAGAAGTCGAAATCTGGAACCTCGTCTTCACTCAGTTTAACCGAGTCGGTGCTCCACCAGACAACTTGCGACCATTGCCAAAGAAGAACATCGATACCGGCATGGGGCTGGAGAGAACCGCCGCCGTTCTGCAAGGTGTCGAAAGCAATTACGAAATCGATATCCTGAAGCCGCTTTGCATTGCAGCGGGTGATGTCATCGGTAAAAAATATTCATTCACATCCAAAGAAAGTCGAGCGATTCGCCGTATCGCAGACCACGTACGCGCTTGCACCTTTGCAATTCATGAAGGTGCGACTCCCGGCAGCAAGGCAGACGCCTACATCATTCGCCTTCTCCTTCGTCGGGCGTTTCTTGAAGGATACTTGCTGGGACAAAAAGAGCCATTCCTGCACGAAGTCGTTCCGACAGTCATCGACCTAATGGCTGCACCGTATCCAGAACTCAAACAGACTGTAGAAAATGTAAGAGACACAATCCGTGAAGAGGAAGAACATTTCCTTGGCACGATTGATCGTGGTTTGCACAAGTACAATAAGCTCGTTGAGAAAGCCAAGTCGAGTGGCGGCAAAGTCTTGCCAGGAAAAGAAGTTTTTGACCTTCACCAGACTGATGGCTTCATTCTGGATTTAACAACAGCGTTGGCAGCTGATCAAGGCATCACCATTGACTTAGAGGGTTTCAATGTTGCAAATGCTAAGCATCAAGCAGACAGCGGAAAAGGAACATCCTGGGGAGTCATGGCTGCCGGTCCGCTTGATGGAATTCAGCAAGAACATGGCGAAACCAAATTCCTTGCTTATGAGTCGATCGCTGCCGATGCAATCGTCGTCGGTCTGATCGTCGATGGAAAATCTGTTGATTCAGTCGATCAAGTTGATCTGCCGATTGATATCATTCTCAATCAGACTCCGTTCTACGGCGAGTCCGGTGGGCAGGTGGGAGATATTGGTGTTCTCAAAGGCAAACATGGCGAAGTCGAAATTCTTGACACGCAAAAACATGCTGGTTTGATCGTGCATCGGGGGCGTTTGGTCTCGGGTGAGGTTCATCTTAACACCTCTGTTCATGCAGAAGTCGCTGATGCGAAGCGTTCGGGAATTCAGCGAGCTCACTCTGCGACACACCTGCTGCACCATGCGTTACATACCGTTCTCGGAGAACATGCGATGCAGCGAGGTTCTAAAGTCGAAGACGACCACTTGCGGTTTGACTTCTCACATGGATCAGCTGTCACAAGTGATGAATTGTTGGAAGTCGAAGACATTGTGAATGCCCGCATCGCTGAAGGTGCCGCCGTCACAACGAATTTCATGGACATCAAAGAAGCACGCGAAGCAGGTGCCATGGCACTCTTCGGAGAGAAGTACCCAGACCGCGTCCGCATGGTTTCCATTGGTGATTACAGTAAAGAATTGTGCGGTGGAACGCACTTAACCAACGCTGGTCAAGTGGGCGTCTTCCGTGTTGAAACTGAAGAGAATGTCGCTGCCGGAGTTCGCAGAATTGTTGCCTCCACCGGCAAGCAGGCTCTCAAAAGAATTCGAGAACAAGAAGCGCTTCTCAAAGAAGTCGCTATACATCTGAAAACGCCAGAACTCCAAAATCTTCCCCGCAAGGTCAGTCAACTTCAGGAGGAATTGAAAGCACTCAAGCAACAACTTGCTCAATTCACGAAAGCTTCCGTCACCGATTCGGTGACTCAGTTGCTTGAGAGCGCTCAATCAGTTGGTGAATCAAAAATTGTTTGCGAACACCTCAAAGATGTTGACCGCGACACACTGCGAGATTACGCAGATCAACTACGACAAAAAGGAAAGAGTATCGCGATTCTCTTAGGGGCAGAAATCGATGGGAAAGTCGCACTCTTGGCAGCTGTCAGTAAGGACTTAGTCAAGCAGGGCGTCAAAGCAGGTGACTGTGTTCGTGAGGCTGCGAAACTGGTTGGTGGCGGTGGCGGTGGTCGTCCTGATCTCGCAGAAGCGGGAGGAAAGGATGCTTCGAAAATTGACGAAGCATTGCAGAAGGGGGCTGATCTCTACAAAGACTTAATGTCCAAATAGGTACACCGTCACACTTTACTTAGTTTAACGGCAAGCCGTTAAACAGTGATCAGTAACAATTTGTGCACGGGGGCTTAGCAAATAAATAATACTCCCACGCTTCTTTTTCTCTTTTTCAAGAAAGTTGCTTGTATTTTTATAAACGATGTGAGAACAATACCGGTGAATTCCCTCCATCCTTTCCTCAAGGAAACATTCCGGGCGCGAGATATGACTGTACCTTACTCAGAAAACCTCTTTCATGTTTACAAATCTGGTCGCATGACGGTCATTGGCTTCGATGGAAAATACATCATCGATCCATTGCACTCTGATTCGATTCGTGAACACTTACTGGCAATGATCGAACGCTGTGATTGTGAAATACTCGTGGTCGACTTGCTTGAAGTGGGAGTCGTCTCCAGCTGGATTTTAGGCATTCTCACAGCCATACAGAAAACCGGTGTTCAAGTAGAGTTGTATCATCCATCGAAAGAAATGCAGGACGTCCTCGACGTCACTCACCTTTCAAGCTATTTGCATGTTCGTGGAGCAGCTACCTAAATCAATTCGTACTTCTACTAATTGGTCCTATTGAAATTGCAGGGCGAGTGAAGTTCGTCGATCTACGAAAATTAGTATGACTGACACTTTCCCGGGGCTCTGCGCTCAATCGCTCTCGATTCTCAATAATGTAAATGCGAAGCTAGCAAGCGGTTTCGACGATCTCCCATCGGTCGAAAGATCTGCTCTTCTAGACTCTTTAGAACCCATTCTCGCCAGCACCGCTCAAGAGTTACAAAACAATTATCCGTATCATCATCCGTTCTACCTTGGGCAGATGATGAAGCCTCCGCACCCGATTGCTCAGCTTGCATATACGCTTGCCATGTCGATCAATCCGAATAACCATGCGTTGGATGGTGGCAAAGCTAGCTCAGCGATGGAGAAAGAAGCCGTTCAGCAGATCGCTGCAATGTTTGGCTGGTCGAATGCCTTGGGTCACCTCTGCGGCGGCGGTACGATTGCGAATTTGGAAGCCTTATGGGTTGCCAGAGAATTTACCGACAACAAGCCAGTTGCAGTTTCTAGCCAAGCACATTACACACACTCACGCTGTTGTTCATTGCTCGATATTGAATGCAGAATTATTGAATGCGAAGCAAACGGTCGCATGGATATTGCTTCGTTGCAACGACAACTTGATGCGGAAGAAATCGGAACCGTTGTAGTGACACTCGGAACGACCGCATTAGGAGCGATTGACCCTCTTGAGGAAGTGCTTGAACTTCAAAAGTCCTACGGATTTCGTATCCATATCGATTCGGCATACGGAGGCTACTTTAAGCTGGCGCAGAATCTCTCAGAGTATGCAACACGACAATACGAATTGATGCACCACGCTGATTCAATCGTCATCGATCCTCATAAACACGGGCTTCAGCCATACGGTTGCGGCTGTGTATTATTCAATGATCCGCAGTCAGCGAAAGTCTTCAAGCACGATTCGCCGTACACATACTTCTCTAGCGACGATCTACATCTGGGGGAAATCTCGCTCGAATGCTCCAGAGCAGGCGCTGCCGCAGTTGCCCTCTGGTCGACGCTGCAACTCTTTCCGCTTGAAGTAGAAAGTGAATTCGCGAAGCGTCTTGAATCATCAATCTCAGCTGCTAAGAAGCTTCACGATTGGCTGGAAGAGTCATCATATTATCAGCCAGTCATGGTCCCAGAACTCGATATCGTCGTCTGGACGGCTCATGCCGAAAGTGCTTCCAAAGCTTCTCAGAACGCTCGCGATATCTTCAATGCAGCTGCAAAACAGAACCTGCATCTCGCTCTGGTGACCTTGCCAAGACATCTTGTCGAAGGTTCGAGCACAATCAAAAACTGGGATCAGCCCGAAGTCACTTGTTTAAGAGCCTGCGTAATGAAACCGGAGCATCTTGAGTGGATGCCGAGGATTCTTGAAAAGTTGAATCAAGCGACCGAAGCTTAGCAGCACACTTTAAATGTGCTGCTAAACGGGATTCAATTTCACCGCTTTTAATCTTCTTTGCTTTTGAAGAACAATCTCGCAAAGAACGCATCGATCCCGAACCAGCTGCCAGTGGGCATCGCTGCGATTGCCAGTAAAGCAATGACCTCGATCATGTTCTTGTTGATGTACAAGCTATGCTCTGGTCCCGGTGCTGGTGGAACTCCTGGCCATGGTGGGATGACAAGGTAGAACGACAGCACCATCGCGGCTCCCAAGATTGCTGCAAAGCGGGTGAAGAAACCCAGGATGAGTAAGGAACCTAAGATCAGCAGTCCCCACATCGCCATCATGTCTGATTTATGTAGCGGCGTGTCTTCCGCAGGCATTGCTCCCCGAGAGATTTGCTCGGTATTCAATAACTTCAAAGCATTATCTTGAAGCTCTGCTTCTAACGCGCGAACTGGTCCAACTAAATCGGCTCGCATGAGAGCAGCCTTGAGTGCCAGTTTGGTGGCGTGATCGTATTGGTATTCGATTTTTGCTTGAGTGAGAGCGGTTTCATACTCTTCCAGGAGTTCCCGGTACTCTTTGATCTTCCCGAAATTGATGCTGTGTTTTTCTGCACTTTCTTCTTGTCGCGTGACTGTTCCCATTTCGATATCAAAAGAACCCCGTTCATTGAGTTCGCCATAGACCCCGACGCGATCTGGATCACCATGCAGCGAGGCAGCCAAGCGATGACGATAAGGCAGCGCGCGTTTGACAGTGGTGCTCATTCGAGTAACACCGTAGAGGAAATTCTCTCTGTTGATTTCAGAGTCTTTCTTTTTGCTCTGTGCAGAGATATCGCTGATCGCTTTTTCGATCGGTTTGCGTGAATAGTTAACAAGTGCGTCAAATGCAGCGTAGAACTTGGCTTCTACGTCATCCGCAGGGACTGGTTTTTTATCTACGAGGGCTTTCTTTCTGTAAGGAATTTTTTTATCGCCCGTTGGAACAACGTCAACCATTTTCTTGATGGCAGCTTCTTCACTAGGAAGAACCGGCTCCATCACTTTGAGGACTTTTCCCTTTGCATCAAAGACAATCGTGTTTGCGTATCGTTTCAGATTGACACCTTTCGGCAAGGCGTCGAGCTTACGAGAAAACGTGGGATTTGTTGGAAGCTCCGCCGGGGCGGTGTCTTCATCTGCTGATCCGTCAAGCATCAGATTAAAGAGTGCTTCCTGCTCTGGATTCAGCTTGTAATGTGTGGCGAAACGGTCGCGCCATGCATACCATTTTGAACTCATCTTCCCATAGTCGAGCCAGTTCAGGTCGTCTGGATCGCCAGTCATTTCGCGGAAATGATCCCGAAACGGTCCTTGAGCATTCTTCAGGTATCCCTCGGCTGACCAAGGTTTAGGCGTGTCCATCTGGTCGTACTTCCACATCCCTTCATACAAAAATTGCCAGCCAATCGAAATTCGCAAGACAACCAGTAGAAGAATGGCAAGCCAGGATATACGTTTGAGGTCTTTCACTTCTGACGTTCCTCAGAATTTAATGATTAGGATTTTGAAACGGATCAACAGGGCAGGATACAAGAGCGGGCAGGAAACTGAAACCAAGTTTCGTAGGCAGTTCGGATATTTTATAGGCTGCGATGGATAATAGAAATACACCGCGGAGGCACTGAGACGCGGAGAAAGAAAAACTAAGCTTCTTTCATCGGCCAGGATTCATTTCATTTTTCTCAGCGTCATCCTCGAAGAAAATCCGATTTAGTGGAAAGTTCTTCACATGTGGTTCCAGCAGCCGACCTTGCGATGGCGTTGGGATGATCACGGCTCCGATCTCTGGGTGACCATCGCAATACCTCAAAGCAGCGTCGAGCCCCATCACATAAAAAGCAGTCGATAACGCATCCGCTTCTGTCGCTGTCGGAGCAATCACCGTCACGGACAGAATTCCCTCAGCTGGCAACCCATTACGTGGGTCAAGTAAATGTCCGTAACGCTTGCCTTCATATCTGAAAAATTGAATGTTCGAACCACTGGTCGCCATGCCTTGGTCTTTCAAGAGGATGGTGGCGTATCGTTTCTCGGTGAACAATGGATTCTTCAGTCCAATCGGCCAACCATCATGTCCGAAGTGACCTCCCGCAGCGAACAAACTGCTCTGTCCACCATGCACCAAGAAATTCTTGATTTCTTCGTTTTCAATGTGCTGGGCAGCGCGATCAATCCCGTAACCTTTTCCAATGGAAGCGAAATCAAGGAGGAGTCCCGGTCGCTGAAAATGGACTTGTGAAGCTTCGTTATTGAAAGAAATGTTCCCCATCCCAGAGTTCGCCAGAGCTTCTTCAATTTCTCCAGTGAACGGAATTCTTCCTTGATCACGAGCGGACTTCCAAAGCCTGATGAGCGATCCAGTTGCAGGGTCAAAAGCTCCGTCTGTCTCTTCATACAGGTGTTGGCAAGTTTGCAGGAATTGAAAGAGTCCCTCGGAGGTCGTTTGCCATTCAGAAGCGGCTTCGCGGTTCAGTTGGGCGACTTCGCTATCATCACGATAGATGGTCAGCATTTGCTCGACATCGCGTACAAAATCAAACGCATCAGTTGCCACCATCACTTGGCGAGGTGGTCCGGGATTCATGATCACCGACCACGGGCAACCCATTGCTTTCGTTTCCAGACGAACGGTATCGCCAGCGATAGGGGCTTGTTGCCCCAGTTCCGCATCGCTCAAGGAATCCGCGATTCCATCTCCCACACGGCGCATCTCTTTCTGAATCACTCTTCCAGTGAGAAATTCGCGACGAGATGAATCGTGTGGTTCGGGCATAGAAGCGGTTGAGTGTTGAGTGGTTAGCCACCCACTTAATTGTGGGCGGAGAGAGTACTGTTCAAGTTTCGATGGTAACCGATCAATCAATTCGAGTTCATTTCAATTCAGTTCAAAATTGATCTTTTAGAGGAACTGCTCGAATTGGAGGTTTTGAACTCCTTGAAGAACTTTCTCACGTGAGTATACTAAACGTAAATATGAGCTCTATCGGTTTGCGAGAAATTCTTGGCGTTCAGATTCAATATGAATTCATCGCTGCAAACTGATCATATTCAATAGATTGCAAGTTTTGCGAGAACAGAGTCTGTTCCGCAGTCATACAGAGATATTTAACTTAACAGGAGAACTACAGATGAGTGCTAAAGTTGGTCAACCCGCTCCCGATTTCAAAATCAATTCCTATGACCGCAGCAAAGATGGCAGCGACGATCAATTCGCTGAGCTTTCGTTGAAAGATTTCAACGGCAAATGGGTTTGCTTGTTCTTCTACCCGCTCGATTTCACATTCGTCTGCCCGACAGAGATTGTCTCTTTCAATGATAAATTGGGCGAGTTCGAAGACCGTGAGTGTGCCGTTCTGACTGCTAGTACAGACAGTGTTTTCTCGCACAAGGGTTGGTGTGATAGCCACGACGATTTGGGCAAACTCAAGTACCCAATGCTAGCCGATACCACTCATCAATTATCAAGAGATTATGGCGTTCTGAAAGAAGATGCCGGTATCGCGTATCGTGGAATCTTCCTGATTGATCCGAACGGAGTTGTTCGTTGGTCAGCGGTTCACGACCTCAGTGTTGGACGTAACGTCGACGAAGTTCTTCGTGTCCTTGATGCTTTGCAAACCGATAAACTTTGCCCCTGCAATTGGAGCAAAGGCGAAGAGACCTTGAATTAATTTCTTCAACTTTTGATCTTTCTGTTTTGCCGGACACTTAAAGTGTCCGGCATCACGGTTTTCTTCTACAACTTTCTTAGTTGAACGATTGCACAATGCTCCAACCAGTTGAAGTTTCTAACGCACCCGAGAATGTCGCAAAACTCTATGGTCGCATCCAGGAAATGCTGGGTGATGAAGAAATGCCGGCACCATTCTTGGTGTACGGCAATGTAGAAATCTTCCTCAAAGACTTCTACATGAACTTCAAAAAATTCGTCTATACCGATGGAGCAATCGACGCCAAAACGCGAGCAGCCATTGCGCTATCAGTCGCTGCCCATGCAAAATCCAAACCCTGGATTGAATACTTTCAAAAGCGATGTGTCGCTCTCGGATTTAGTGAAGAGCAAACCGCAGAGATTCTCGCCATCGCAGCCACAAACTACATGTACAACACCTTCTTCAAATTTCGCGACCTCAGTGGCAGCGATCTCTTCGAAGGGATGGGAGTTGGTCTGCGCGCTATGACGTTCGCAGGAACATCGCTGGAAGATTCGTTAGTTGAACTGATCAACATCGCCATCAGCGATCTCAACGCCTGCAAACCCTGCACTTCAGGCCATGTCGATAAAGCTGCCAAGCTGGGAATCAGCAAAGAACAAATGCTGGAAACAATTCAATGTGCTTCCACGATCTACGCCGGGTCTCAGTTTTTGAACTCTGCAACTTAATTTATACGAACAGATCGCCGGACACTTCAAATGACCGGCAAAACAGAAAGAGCTCATCATGATTTCTTCAGCCGTGACTATTAGTCTTGTCGAACAAGCACGTGGTGGTCCATTTGTATTGTGGGACGACCTCGCTGCCGGTGTCCGTACCGCTAAAGAACTCGGCTATGACGCTGTCGAAATCTTTGCTCCTGGTCCAGATGCAGTCGACCGTGCAGAGTTGAAATCGTTGCTCGAAGAGACCGGTTTGAAATGTGCCGCTGTCGGGACCGGTGCAGGCATGGTCATCAACAAACTGAGCCTGACAGACACCGACCCAGGGAAACGTCAAGCTGCCATCGACTTCGTGAAATCGATGATCGACTTTGGCGGAGAGTTCTCAGCCCCAGCGATTATTGGCTCGATGCAAGGACGCTGGACCGCGGACCTTCCTAAAGACGAAGCACTGAAATCATTAGGGGCTGCACTTATCGAGCTTGGTAAATATGCAGAGCAGTACAATGTGCCACTCATTTATGAACCACTGAATCGCTACGAAACAAACCTGTGTAATACGATGGCTGACGGAGTTGAACTTCTAGAATCGCAGTCGATTTCGAATGTCGTTCTACTGGCTGATCTCTTCCACATGAACATCGAAGAAACAACCATCGCGCAAGGTCTACTAGACGGTGGCAAGCACATCGGCCACGTTCACTTCGTTGATTCTAATCGCCGCCCCGCTGGCAACGGTCACATGGACTACGCACCCATCGTGGCAGCGTTGAAAGAAATTGACTACTCAGACTACGCTTCTGCCGAAGCCTTCGCCTGGCCTGATCCGACCGCCGCAGCCAAGCAAACGATAGAGAAATTCAACGAGCTATTCCGGTAACTCTTTCATTCCGAAGATGTCGCTTGAGACGGTTTTCGTAGGGTGGGTGAAGCAATGAGTCGATGAAAAGGTGGGATACGTTCTCGATTTCCCCGATGAAGAACAGTTAATTTTGATTCACAATTCATTGCGCAACCCACCGTTCACGTGAATCGTCGAACTTCACTCACCCTAGGTCTCTACCAGCACGGCGTGCGAGCGAGTGTGCTTGGGCAGCTGATCCACATGCTCACGCTGC
>JABJMI010000161.1 GCA_018659505.1 Planctomicrobium sp. | reverse complement strand
GTTCTGGTTGCGAGATATTCGTGGTTTAGAAATCATCGAACATCAGAAACAGATTTTCGCTGGAACTCAAACACTGGGGGAAATCGATTTTCTCTACCGTGATGAACAAGACGACGTCGTGCATCTCGAAGTCGCTGTCAAATTCTATTTGCATTTCCCCGATGAGCATATTAGCGGCAGCCACTTCATTGGTCCGAATTCGAATGACAACCTCGAAGCGAAACACCGCAAGCTATTTGATCATCAATTGAAACTTGGCTTCGCCCATTTTGAGTGTGTCGATCGAGCAGAAGCATTCGTTAAAGGTCGGGTATTCTATCACGCGGATTCAGAGCCACCGACTTTATTACAGGAAATGCTTTCTGGAAATCATTTACGAGGGCATTGGATCTATTCCAACGAACTCGATTGGATCGACAAGTTTGGACCGCAAGCTCAATTCAAAATTATTCAGAAACCGCATTGGCTCTCTGAAGTACACTCGACCGAATCAAATCCGCAATTCATTAGTATAGATGAGTTAAAGAGCTTGATTCAGGAACACTTTGCAGACTCAATTCGTCCACTCTTGATTGCTCACATGGAGAATAATGAAGACCTGTGGGGCGAAGAATGCCGCTTCTTCATTGTGAATCCCGGCTGGCCACATTTGATAGCAAGTAGATGAAACTTGCAGCACGAGATTTCTCAACACAGATTAAACTGATGCAAAAGATTTTACAGATTCGCTGAGTATGAATTGTTAAGGCATATTCGAAACAACAAATCTCATATTCTATGAATAGAAAACGCAAAGGCGCCAAGTCGCAAAGAATTGGAAGAAAAAACTCTTTGCATCTTCGCGACATTGCGTCTTTGCGTTAATCCAGACAATTGAACGACATTCTGCGAACGTGGTCCTGGATAGAGTTATGAAACCAACTCTGTTTGTCGCTCTTCTTCAGCAACAGCTTCTGCATCGACCTCAACTTGTCTCGCGGTTCGTTTCCAGGCTCCGGATTGTTGGTTGCTTGCCCATCTCCAGAAACCGACGGAGAGTGCTAAATTCATGTCCGTGAACATTGTAGTCAATCGAGTCAAACGCATTGCTTTTCCGTTGCCCACCAAGTATCTCCCAGCCAGTGCTGTTCCGTAAAAGCAGCATTGAAGGATCATGCTTGCTTGATACATGGGTTGATTGATCAAGAACAGGTTTGACGACAAATGCAGTCGCTAGAAACGCCGGACAGAGCCATCTCGCGACTTTGTGTGACCAGAAGGCGAATGCAGTATATCCATATTTTGGAGAGAGCAGAGAACTCAACCAGCAAAGGCTTTGGAAGCCGCCCGCTCCGATTCTGGCTCGCCGATGAAATTCGGTTCCGATTGAAGGAGCACTCTCTTCGTTAGCGATTGCTTTTTCATCGAAGAGAAGAGCAAGACCTTTTAAGTGAATTCGCATTCCTATCAGGAAATCATCAACAATTGAATTTGCAGGGATCGGTTCCCAGAGGTCTTTGCGAATGGCATAGATCGCTCCGTTCACGCCGAGTAAGGCACCAATCTGACCTTCCCAGCGTTTGAGGACGTTCTCGTACTTCCAGTACATGCCATCAACATTTTCGCCGGTATGGGGGTCAGTCAAACAAAGTTGACCACAAACGCCGCCTACATTTTTAATTTCGAAATGGCTGACCAACCTCTTCAGTGCATCTCGTTCCCAAAAAGTATTGGCATCTGAGAAAGCCAAAATGTCTCCCTTCGCTTGTGGGACTGTGTCATTCAAGACAGAAGGTTTCCCACGTCGTTGCGGGTACTGGCAAAGTTTGATTCGCGAATCATTAAATGATTCCACGAGATCACCGGTTGTATCTTCATTCCCATCGCAACCAATTAAGACTTCATAGCGATCAGCTGGATAGTCCATTTGAATCGCATTGTTCAGCCGTTCCAGGATGACACTTTCTTCTTTAAAGGCAGCGATAATAATCGATACGAAGGGATATTCCTCGGGCAATTTCGATTCGCTGACTGCCGAGTCCGAATTCGCTGTCTTCCCACGCAGCTTTGCGATCAACCCTAAGATGATCGGATAACCAACGTAGCTGTAAATTACGATTCCAGATGCAATCCAAAAGACGACTTGTAGAGATGTGTGCATCACATTGCCCTTGTTGAGCTTGAAGAATTACGAGTGCAGCGAAACCGAAGGAGTTTCTGTTGATGACTCCGAAGTGGGCTGATCTTGCGGCTGTTGAAGCGGTTTCTGGGCAACGACCCACATGTAGTCGACAGCCAGGTCACGCGGGAGTTCTGAGATGAATTCTGCATTCAGCGGTAACTCCCCCGACTTGATCGCCTTGAGTGAACGCTCATCAACACGTTCGCGGCATACACGAAGGTCGAACCCAGATTCGATGAACATCGTTCGATAAGCGGGAGCTCGCAAACGGTTGTGGTATGAAAGTCCGCTGCCGCCAAGCCAATTCCATTCCTTCTGGCTGTAACGGAGGAAATTTGCGTTCGTGATTTTGCCATCGACAGTTGAATAATGATCTTGGGGATTGAAGCGGTGAACTGCGATTCCTCCGTTCTTCAAGATCCTTAAAGATTCACTATGAATATCCGTTTGGACATCCAGCGGAATATGCTCGAGCACATTCGAACTGATAACAATGTCGATTGAGTTTTCAGGGAGTCCCGATTCTCTGGCGTCACCGGGATACTGATAAGTGATATTTATCTGGCCGAGGAACTCATGCAGATCGCTCACGCTGAAATCGACCTTGCGATACCGCTCACGGATATCAACTAAAGGGACGTTGACTTCAGCGGCGATTTGCTCAAGTCGAGTCCCCAGAGCTTTCCATGTTTCAAGGGCATACTCGTGAGTTAACCACGGATTGACATCCAACGTGTAAACATTCTTTGCACCACTCAGAGCAAATACAAACGGTACGAGCGGTCGCCAACCGGTGCCGACTTCGAGAATCGATGCCTGCTGAATCGAGCATTCTGCTTCTTGAGTAAGTCGGACTAACTCGAAAGCACGTTCGAGATCACGATCTAAATGGAGTTTGTTCGTACCTGCGACTTGTTGAAGTCGATGGTAGATCTGATCAGCAGCCGGAAGTCGACTAATGACAGCCATCAGATGAGCTTTGAGTTTCCAGTTCATGAAAAATTCCGACAGAGAAAGCCATGGGATCACCACTGCCTCTGCAACCAATTGTGTGAATTCAACTGCGAAGAAGCATGATTCGTTTCTGAAACTTATCACTCAGAAAAGAGGCAAATCAGAAGCATTCAAAGAAGACGAAGACTTCCGAAAAGTTGTTGATCAGCTGCATCTGTTGCATCGATCTGTTGCAAAAAAGAAACGTGAAAAGAAGCGTTTGGCTCTTGGCATTTAGCGATTGGCTGAAGGAAATCCTCTCCTCGATTCAATTTCTTGAGTGAAAGATTCAATGCTTTCTCAGAATTGTAGATCTGACAAATCGTCTAATGACTTACGGTTGTGTGTTGTAAGTCATTTCAAGGTAGGTGTTTATTGTATTTGAGATGGCTCGTTTGGATTTCCGGAAGAAAATGTGCCTCGGTTCCTGGTCAAATTATCTTGAGACGATCTTGACCGATTTTGAAATTTTGTGGAGATTTGCGTTCTACCCATTTCCCCACAATTTCTCACGCATTTCATCTCCCACAAGGACAACTCTGTGAGCACTTCCGTTCTCCTTGCCCTGGCTGCTAGTTTGACAACTGCCGCCCCAGCATCTCCTCCAAATGAATTCGACATGGCTCTCAGCCAGCCGAGTGGATATGTCTATCGAGCGCAAACGCCAGACGCCAACGGACAACTGGTTCCGTCGCCGTCTTTGACGACATCGGCTCCATTGATGGTGCCTCCACCACAGGGTTCGACTTCCTATTATCCACCGACTTACACCGATCCAAACGGAGCGGCTATAAGTGGTGGAACAGTTGTTCAACCCTATGGGAACCAAGGCTATCCTACTCCGATCACGCAAGATCCTTGGCTCGGAGGAACTGGGGCTCCGATGGCTCCCAGTTATGGCTACGGAGTCTTTGGTCCACAGCCGCAAAGGTACGGTTGGCAGACTCGCATGGACATGACCTGGATTCCAGGAGCGAATACAAATAGTCCAGACATCGGTGACTTTGAAGTTTTTGGAGTTGATCTGGTTTCTGAATATACAGCTCCTACGGGACCTGGTTGGGTTTGGTCAATGTCTCCGCAATTCAACTATCGTAGCTTGTCAGGTCCGAGTGCGACCGCCGACCCAACACGAGATCTGCCCGGCTCGCTGTACCGTTTTGGATTGGATATTTCTACTCAGACAACATCACCCAATGGTTGCACCTTTGAACTCGGTTTCACACCTGCAATTGCGACAGATTTTGATCAGTCTTTAGATAGTGATTCCTTCCAGTTAGATGCCAGAGCAGTTGCTTATTGGCGACATTCACAACAATTGATGTGGGTACTGGGAGTGACTTACTGGGATCGAAAAGACGATATCGTGCTGCCTTACGTCGGTGCTGTTTGGAATCCAGACGATCGCTGGGAATTCCGTTTTCTGTTTCCCGAATCGAGAGCATCAGTCTTTCTTGGAACACCGAATGGCGTTCCAACCTGGATGTATCTTGAAGGAAAGTATCACGTCGAATCTTATCAAGTTGGTCTAGAACCAATCCCGATGACGACCGCTTCTGATGCGAAAGTTCAGTTTAGTGATATTCGAATACTTGGAGGTTTCCGCTGGGAAGCAGGTTGGCTGACAACCTTCATCGAAGGTGGTTACGTCTTCAATCGCGAAGTTGACTTTGCATCTCCTGGTGCCAACTTTGATGTCGACGACCAATTCATCGGGCGACTTGGCTTCCGTTACTAATCAATTGGAACGAAAAGCGTAGACAATCAACTCATTTTGATTCAGCTAGAGCCTGCTTTATAGCAGGCTCTAATGCGTTGGCTTGTCGATAGAAACCGAGATCTGATGGGTGTGAACCATCGGTCGTGTCGTCTCGATCTTTGCCGAGCAGAGTTTCTCCATCGACGTATTGTAATGAGATTCCTTCTAACGATTTCACGTTCTCGTATGCCTGTCGGAATGCTTTGCGACTCTCTTCGTGACGTTTTTGTTTTGCGGGGATGAATGGAGTATTCGCGTAAGTTCGATCTTCGACAAGCACAATCGGTGTCTTAGGACGAGCTTTGTGAATCTGCCGAATCAATTTCTCTGCGCGAGCTGAAACTTCGCTGCCGTTCATGTTTGGCAAGCAATCTAATACATAGACGCTAGGATCGAGTTCCGTGAGGAAGTCGCCGACTTCGGGTTCCATCTTTCCATTGCCTGAGAACCCGAGGTTGATGATGGGGACATTAAGTCTTCGTCCTAGAATTGAAGGATGTGGCATTCCTGGACGTGAAGCACAAGCACCATGTGTGATCGAAGTTCCGTAGAAAACAACGGGGGCTTCTTTTCGCGGTTCGATGGGAGTGAAAGAAGTTCCATCGGGAACGCCGATTTTTAGATGTTCCGTCCCATTATAGAGTGGAAGGTAGATCATATAATTTCGTTCTCCGGGTAGCAGACCGGAAATTACGTTGACCTTTGCCTCTTGCTTGGTCGGTTTGACGACGGAAACCCAACGCCATTCGCCCTCTTCGGTTTGCGCGTAGAGATCGAGTCCACTGACTCCGGTCGCTGGCATATGTGGCATACTCAGGTTCGAAGACGTGACTTTGTAGTCCGCCCAGATCGAAGTCGCGTTTGTACGAAAGCGAACCGACATCCCGGCAGAGTGTCGACTGAGGCTCCATACGGCTCCTCGGACTTTGCCTTCTGCTCGAGATGGCAGACGATCAAAGTATTTGGTCGTCTCGTCCCAGCCTTTACCTTCGACGCCCCAATCTCGGACATCGTGCCAGGCAATCTGATCACCTGCAGGTTGCTGCGCCCAGAGTCTTGGATTCAATGTGAAAGCAGTGGCAGACGCCGCTGCCAGAAATTTTCTTCTTGAGATAGAATGTGGCATGTTTGATCTTTGACTACACGATGG